>NZ_JAGHZN010000052.1:0-34112 GCF_017746735.1 Roseofilum sp. Guam
GTTCGGTTTTGAGGACTTCAACGGGGGTGGGTGGCACTAGGGGAAGCAACCACTCGATGAAGGACTCTGGAAATTTTTCCGCGAGGTATTTGCAGGTGTTGTCGTAGGCCAAGGCAGGGAGCTTAAAATATCAGTATTACGAGTTAATGCATGTATCCTAATTCAGGATTAGGTCGGTAGCCAAAATTTCTGTGGAAATTTCCCGGAAATTGAGTCACAAGAGCTGACGATCTGTTAAGGTCTATTAAGATTTTCGATAACGTCCAAATTCTTTAACGACTCCCACTAAGGATTAATTTTCTATGGCTTCTGTATTCAGTATTTTCTTCATTCCCTTTAAGTCCCTATGGAAACCCCTGAAACCCCATTGGTGGCTGACGACTCTGTTGTGGATGGTGATGGCTTCGTTGGCAAGTGCGGCAGCAGTAGAGTTGCGGGTAGCCATTGAGGAAGATACGGATGAAGTAAAAATTGGTAGTTCTACAGCCGCTATTGTTAAGGATGCTAATGGTCAGGTGATTGGGGAGTTAAACCCGATGGATGGGTTTACAGCTCAGTCTGATTATTATGGGGTTTCTCTGGCCCAGTGGCGAGCGGGACAGTTGTGGATAGAGCCGGAAAATGATGGGTTGGTGTGGATTGGCGATCGCTGGTATCGAGGTAGACTATTAATTATGCCCACCGATGAAGGGATTACCGCGATTAATTATGTCGATATCGAACACTATCTCTACAGTGTGGTCGGCGGTGAAATGATTCCTTCTTGGCCCCTCGAAGCGCTGAAGGCTCAAGCGGTCTCTGCCCGCAGTTATGCCCTCTATCATCGGGAAAAGACAGCCGATAAAATTTATGATGTTGGCAATGATACTTTTTGGCAAGTCTATGGTGGGGTGCAAGATGAATATGTCAGCACTCAGCAAGCGGTAGATGCAACCGAAGGACAAATTTTGGCCTATGACGGTTCGATTATTGAAGCTGTCTTTCATTCCTCTTCTGGCGGTCATACGGAGAATGTAGAAGATATTTGGTCAGAGCCGCGTCCCTATCTTCGAGCTGTACCTGATTACGATCAGCAAGCTCCAGTTTATCAATGGACAGAAGTCTTTACCTTGGCTGATATTAGGGATTTAACGGAAGGAGTGGGCAATGTTTTGTCCATTGTACCTCAAGAAAAAACACCCCAAGGCCGGGTTCGGACACTGAAAATTACCGGCGATCGGGGAGAAAAGATGATTACAGGGAGGCAGTTGAGAAAAGCCTTAAGTTTGAGAAGTACCCTGTTTAGCATTCAACCTCTAACCGCAGGGGATAAGGCAACAGGAGCAACGAGTTTCCAAGTTCAAGGCCGGGGATTTGGCCATGGTTTGGGAATGAGCCAGTATGGAGCCTATGCCATGGCTTCTCAAGGATCAACCTATCAGGATATTCTCCGCCATTATTATACAGATGCTTATTTGGCGAGGGTGCGGGTGGCTGAATAGGGCATGGAGAATGGGGAATAGGAAACCTCCATTCCCCCATTCCCTAGCGCGTAGCACTAAATTCCTCGCCCATTTTGGTTGAATTCAACGACAGTTTGCTCGGAAAGGAGATGGGTGGTCATTTGTTGTAGAAGGTTGAGGGGTACCGTGATTACGTCTGCGCCTGCTTGTAGAGCCGATGCGGCTTCGTCGGGGGATTTGAGGCTGGCGGCAAGGATTTGAGTGTTCGTACCTTGTAAGATTTTAGCCATGGATTGGACGAGAGCGAGACCATCCCCTAGGAGTCGGGTGGCGCGGTTGACGTAGGCGATCGCATATTTAGCTCCGGCTTCTTGGGCGATCGCCGCCTGGGCTGCACTGTAGATCGCTGTAACCGAACAGTCCATCAGGCGCGATAAGTGGGCAGTAGCTTGAAATCCGATCGCCGTGGCTGGTATTTTTAAAACGGTTTTCTCCCCAATGATCTCATAAGCCCGTTCTGCTTCCGCAATCATGCCCTCATAGGTAGAGGCTGTGAGTTGATAGAACAATTCGTCGGGAGCGATCGCTGCTAGTTGCCTCAATGTTTCTTCTGGAGATTGATCGCTTTTAGACAACAGGGTTGGATTAGTCGTAATTCCTTTCACCCATCCCCATTCAATAGCAGTCTGTGCTTCAGAAATTAACGCAGAATCGAGATAAATTGCCATGGGTACTCTTTTCTTCTTGGCTCTATATTAATCCATATAGCACGTAAAGGCGATCGCCTAACAATCCAATCATCATTTCTGCGCTCTTCAAGCCTCTAAATCTTCCGAAATTTTCCAACAAGGAACAGTCGCTAATAAAGATCCCATAGTGACCCCATCTAAAGGTTTAGAAATAAAATATCCTTGTACTTCTTCGCATCCCATTTTAGACAACTGGGCTAATTGAAAATCTGTTTCCACCCCTTCAGCCGTTACCGAAATATTTAAATGGTGCGCCAAGGTAATAATTGCTTCTACAATCTCAGCATTTTCCCCATATTCTCCAATACGACTAATAAATGAGCGATCGATTTTCAATGTATCAATCGGAAAACGATGCAAATAACTCAAGGAAGAATAGCCTGTGCCAAAATCATCGATACTGAGTTGAATTTCCCGTTGCTTCAGCTTCTCCAGAGCATTCGTGGCCAATTCTGGATTATCCATAATGGCACTTTCAGTAATCTCTAATTTTATATTTTTACTATCACAATTAGTCTTTAGTAATATGCGATCAATTTGATCGATTAAAGTAGATTGATTAAATTGCTTAACTGACAAATTAACACTCATTTTAACCTGATGATTAATCCAGCCTTGTTTACACCAATACTGAAATTGAGTACAAGCTTCTTGCAGTACCCATAAACCAATAGGGACGATTAATCCCGTTTCTTCAGCAATGGGAATAAATGCACCTGGTGAAATAAAGCCTTGTTGGGGATGTTGCCAACGGATCAAAGCTTCAAAACCAGAAATATAGCCAGTTTCTAGGGAAATGATGGGCTGATAATAAAGCACAAATTCTTTATTTTCAACCGCCAATCTTAAATCCGTTTCAATCTGAAATCTTTTTTGCGTGTTTTGACGCATAAAAGCATCAAAAATTTGATAGCTTTTATGGCTCCCTTTTGCCCGATACATAGCAATATCTGCATCCCGGAGCAGTTGTTCTGGTTCTTGATAGTCAGGTGTACTAAAAACAATACCAATACTAGCATTTAAGAAAATTTCTTGTCGATCCCAATGGAAGGGCCAAGTTAAAGAATTTTTGATTTTTTGAGCTAGATTAATGGCAATACTAACATCGTCCATTCGATCGATGAGAATTGCAAATTCATCGCCTCCAAACCGGGCTAAAACTTCACTCGATCGCAAGCAAGATTGTAAGCGACGGGCTACAGAAATTAGCACATGATCGCCAACCAAATGCCCTAAAGAATCATTGACCATTTTAAAGCGATCGCAATCCATGAACAGCACGGCAAATTCACATTTATCATTAGATTTAAAGCGTTCTAATGCCTGAATCAAGCAATCCATAAACCAGACTCGATTAGGCAAACCAGTTAGAGCATCATGGGAAGCCATATGCAACAACTTTTTCTGAATTTTTTGGCGCTCTAAAATCTCAGATTCTAGCCTTTTATTCGTACTCATGAGTTGTTGATTCATGTTTTGCAGTTGCTGTGTTCGCACCTGCACACGGTGTTCTAACTCGCTATTAAGTTTGGTTATTTCTGCCTTAGCTTGGGTGAGTGCCAACTGATTTTCTATGCGGGCAATTACTTCTTCCAAATGAAAGGGTTTAGTAATATAATCTATACCCCCCACTTGAAAAGCTTTAACCTTATCAAGGACATCATCTAAAGCACTCAAGAAAATAACGGGAATATCTTTAGTCTGAGTATTCAACTTGAGGTGCTTACAGACTTCATAGCCATCCATATCCGGCATTTTGATATCTAACAAAATCAAATCTGGGGGAATGGTCTTAGCCGCAGTGATTGCCATTGGACCATTGGTCACCCCTCGCACCTTATAGCCTTCTTCTATCAAGCTATTGGATAACAGCCGTAAATTATTCAAAGTATCATCAACAATTAATAAATTTCCCTTAGAGGACATTTGACCCGGGTTATTCATGATTCAAATCACACTGAGCTATTTTCATAATTCGATCAAAACAAAATTGATCCACTAAACTAGCGATCGCCTTCTTTGCATTCCCATAGTCTTCTGACAATTGCTCTAAGAGTTTATAAATCCCATCTGCATCGGCTCCCGCAGCACAATGATACAGTTTGATGACCCAATCTTCAGCAATTCCCTCAAGATCGCTGGCCTCCAACCAATCATCCAGTACAGTTGGGGTACCATCAAGAACTGTGGTTAAACTATCCATTGGCCCATAAACATAACGAACTCCGAGATACTTAGCTATTGTCTCAAAAATTTTGCTCTCTTGGAATGGCTTGATCATACAATCATCACATTCGCAACAGCGATCACAAATTGGCTCACTGAGGGGATGGTCAGTTAAGCCAATAATTATAGTGGCCTGGCCCTGCAAAGACTTACGGATTGTTTGGGTGGCTGCATATCCATTCATCACTGGCATTTGCATATCCATCCAAATCAAATGAGGTTGCCAAGACTTCCACACTTCGATGGTCTCTTGACCGTTACTCGCCTCGCGCACCTCAAAGCCAACAGCACGGAGTAACTTCACTAATAATTGCCGAATTTCCCACACATCCTCAGCGACCAAAATACGATAAGTCGGTTGACCAGGAGCTAGGCTAATGACGCGTAACGGCTTATGGGATAGGGGGACTTGCGTCGGATCGGCTTGCTCAAACGGTATATCAAACCAAAAGCAAGTACCGCCAGCAGCCGGACAAGTGAAGTGAATTTCTCCCCCCATCAATTGCACAAATCTCTGAGTAATGGACAATCCTAAGCCTGTTCCTTCTCCTGACTGACGACCTACACTCGTCTGTACAAAGGGTTCAAAAATCCTGTCTTGTTCTAGTAGGGGAATCCCCGGGCCGGTATCTTGAACTTCAAACCGCAATCGATCGAGTTTTGAGGGTTTACTGACGTTCAACATCACTTCACCCTGGGATGTAAACTTAATGGCATTACTTAAGAGATTAATTAAAATTTGACGTAATTTACTTTCATCTCCTTTTACCCATTGAGGGACATTGTCTTCCCATTTTATCTGGAAATGCAAACTTTTTTTATAGGCTTTAAGGATAAACATATCTTGAGTTTTATCCAGCATTTTATGCAGATCGAATCCAGAAATATTCAGAGACAACTTACCGGATTCTATTTTTGATAAATCGAGAATGTCATTAATCAATGACAATAGATGATAAGCTGAATTATTAATGATTTTTAAAAAATCTTTCTGCTCGGTCACTACAACAGATCTGGACAGCAACTGAGTAAAGCCTAAAATAGCATTGAGGGGCGTGCGTAATTCATGGCTCATGTTTGCTAAAAACTCACTTTTGGACTGATTCGCTGCATCGGCTGCTTCTTTCGCTTGTTTCATCTGAGACTTGGCTTTTAAGGCTTGAATGATCTGTTGGGATTTTTCCTCAATTTCTTTAACCGATTCAGCTTGTTTTATGGCAATCCCCAGTTGTTTTCCGAAGCGTACCATTGCCTTGATTTCCCAAGGCTTCCACGAGCGAGGATTTCCTGTCTGATAGGCAGCTAATAATCCCCAAAATTCCTCTCCCTGTAAAATGGGGGCAATTAAATAGGCTCGAATCTGTTGTTGCTGGAAGAATTCCAAATAGCAAGCAGGGAATCCGCGAGTGAAAACATCATTCGCTACATAACTCTCTGATACCTTACCTTGGGAAACCTGGGCTTGAAAAAAGCAATGGCTCAGTTGTTCGGTTAACTTTTGATAGGTATGGGGTAGTTTAACCAAAGATCGCTGATTTGGGCCTAAAGATTCTGCTACAAATTGACCCGTCCAATCCGGATTAAAACGATAGACGAGAGTGCGATCGCACTTCAACAACTGTCTGGCCTCATAGGTTACCGTGGTAAAAATTGTCTCTACATCTAAAAATGCCCGGGTTTTATCGACCACCATATCTACAGCCCGCTCAGTCTCTGCTTGCTGCTGCAACTGTCGTTGAATTTCCTTTTCCCTTTCTTGGGTTGCCTGTTGCAGCGCCACTTCCATCTGCTTGCGCTCATGGATATCTGAAACTACCCCAATTAACTGGGTAGGTTCCCCTATCCAATCCCGTACAATTGACACAGCGATATACACCCATTGCACCTTTCCATCTTTGCGGAGATAACGCTTTTCTAGGCTATAGGTCTGACTAATACCACTTAAGAGGTCTTCAACATAGGCTTCCTCAACCTTACGATCCTCTGGATGAGTCAATTGACGAAAGGTCATGTTAAGTAGCTCGGCCTCGCTATATCCCAACAATTGACAAAATCGTTGATTGACCTGTACGAATTGTCCACAAGGAAGAGTCAATGCAATCCCTACTGCTGCTTGATCGAAAATGGCCTGTAATCGTTCTTCTCGCTCCCATAAACTTAACTGAGCCTGTCGCCGTTCACTAATATCACGCAAACAGACAACTAAGGCTTCTTCCCGATCCCATTGCACTGGAGCTACACTAATTTCGCTCACGCCTAATACTTCTCCCTCATGAGTAATTTCAATCTCTGCGGTTTGTCCAACGACCATGGGCAATCCCAAAGGATAATCGATTAATTCAGAGAGGGGTTTATGGAGAATGTTCTTGGCTGCTGGGTTGGCAAATAAGACGGTTCCTTGCTGGTCTATAATCATTATTCCATCGGAGGTACTGTTAACCAGCGTTTGCCATCGAGCTTCAACTTTCCGTAGTTGTTCAGTCGTCTTTTTGTAGGGAGTCAGCACTTGAGCCAACATGATAAGGCCACCGACTTTTCGGGTATCAGTATACCAAGGGTGAATTTGCCAACTGATCCAGTCAACAGAACCATCGGCCTGATAAAAAGGATCTTCATTACACTGTTTAACCTCACCGGCTAAACAGTGTTGATGAATCTCTTTGCAGCTTTGAGGAAGGTCTGGAAAGACTTCATAGTGAGATTTGCCAATGATGTTCACTTCTTGTAAGTTATACATATTCAGCCATTGCTCGGAGACATACAGATAGCACATCTGACGATCAAAAATGGCGATCGCCCCTGGAGAATGCAATACGGATAACTTTAATAACTCCTCTTGTACCTTTAACTTCTGCTGTTGCCGTCGTACATAGCTATACCCAATCAGGAAATTGGCCCCAATTGCCCCAATTCCAGCGATCCAAGTCAGGGCGAACAATGTTTCGCTCCTACTTGAGGGGGCAGACTTAACCCGATCTCTTGAATCTAGAGAAGATGGATTAATCGCTAACCCTGATACTGGAACTCCAATTGCTAATATCAACAGGAGTCCAAGTAATATCCAATCCTTAGATGTTTGCCACAGATGATGGATGCGGGGACGCGGAGATAGCCTCTTGCCTATAGCCTCTTGCCTATAGCCTCTTGTCTTTTGCCTTTTGCCTAGCGCAAAGCGCTCTCTTCCCCACTCCATCATCCCCTACCTAAGTTCTCGATACTTGATTATTGAGCCTCAAGGCTTCTTGAGAGACTGCTACCAGGTCTTCAAACTGAAACCGATTGACCCAAGTGGCGATTGTCTGACGTAACTGAACCTGTTCTTCCGACAGATGCTCAAGAAGCTGTACAATTTGCTCGCCATCGGCTCCTGTGGCAAAATACTCTAATTGTTCAAGCCATTCACGGGGCATCATGGCTAACTGGAAAGGATAAATTTCTCCTAGATCTCCAGAACTATGGGTTAAATCTTCAAGAATCTCATAGACATAATCAATCCCAAGATAGTACTTCATTTTCTCCAAGATCGCTGACTCTCGGAAAGGTTTACGCACAAAATCATCACATCCAGAAGAGAGAACTAAAACTTTTTCTTCCTCGAATACGCTCGCAGTCAAGGCAATAATGACCGTGGCTTGGCCGTGAAGATGTTGTTTAATGTACTCAGTAGCAGTATAACCATCCATGACTGGCATTCGCATATCCATCCAAATTAAATGCGGTTGCCAGTCTTCCCACACTTCAATAGCCTGTTGACCATTTTCGGCTTCTTGCACCTCAAATCCCAAGGGTCCCAGGAGTTGCAGCAAAAGTTGCCGATTGCTCCAGCGATCGTCAACCACTAAAATACGATAGGTTGGTTGACCTGGAACTAAACCGATCGCCCTCTGATTGTGGGCAGACTGAAGACTGAGACTCTCTGCTAATTCTATGGTAATCTCAAATTCAAATCGGCTGCCCAGGGGAGAGTAAGCCACAGCAACCCGTTCAGAAGTGAGGTCTTTGGTCATGGTATCCGAGGAAGTCGGAGTAAATTGATATCCACGACTGATCGCCCGAATCTCTCCCCCCATCAATTCTATAAATTTGTGGGTCACACTTAGACCCAATCCAGTCCCCTGTTGGGAAATCTGTCCAGAACGGCTTTGGATAAACGGGATAAAGAGGCTAGAGAGTTCTTCTGGCTCAATGCCGATACCGGTATCTTCAACTTCAAAGTGGAGGTGATGGGGAGAAGTTCCCCGACTGACTCGTAAAACTACCCTCCCTTCAAAAGTGAATTTAAGGGCATTGCTCAGGAGATTAACCAGGACTTGGCGTAGCTTACCTTCATCGGTGCGGATATAGGCAGGCAGATCTCGATCGAGGTTGACTTCTAGGGTAATGCCTTTAACTTGGGCTTTGAAGGCAAATAATTCTTGTACAGTTTCGAGCAGATGTTTGAGGTCAAAGGTATTGGTATTCAGATGTAGATGACCGGCTTCTATTTTAGACATTTCCAGGACTTCGTTAATCAGTCCGAGGAGGTATTCGCTAGCTCGATGAATGATGTTGAGATGTTCGCGTTGTTGGGAGTTTTGCCCACAATGACGCAACATCAGTTGGGTAAAGCCAAGAATAGCATTGAGGGGAGTTCTGAGTTCATGACTCATGTTAGCTAGGAATTGACTTTTGGCTTGATTGGCTTCTTCGGCTGCTTGTTTGGCGTTTTCCAGTTCTAAGGTGCGCTCTTTTACTCGGTCTTCTAGACTATTGAAGGAATCTTGGAGTTGTCGAGCCATTTGGTTAAAGGAGTGGGAGAGCCATTCTAGTTCTCGAATCCCTGCCATTTTAATGGCGGATACTCCAATGGAGTTCAGTTTTCCTGGGGGGTTTGCGTCAGTGGTGCGGAGCGTTATTGCCTCACTGGCTGCGGCTAGGCTTAAAATGGGGCGGGTAATCCAATGGGCAGTGATAATACCCATACCAATGGCTACGATCAGAGAAATGACACATAAGACTATGGTATTGCGGGCATTCGTTTCTATCGCTTCCATAAAGTCGGCTTCAGAAACCACCACCACGATTAACCAATCGAGACCATAGCGATCTTGATAGGGCATCACTTGTACGAAGTGATGTTCTTTCTGGAGATAAAAGTCGAGGTGTTGGATGTTTTGAATTTGATCGAGCGATCCTAGAGATTTTAATAAGTGAGAAGTGGTTGCTTGAATGATTGGATCTTGGCTTTCGCTGGCATGAATGCGTTGGGCAACTCCGTTTTCAATAACAAAGGGTTGAGGCAAGCTGGAACTGGCGACTAAGTTCCCGGAGCGCTCCAAAATAAAGGTTTGCCCCGATTTCCCGATTTTGAGGGTAGCCAGAAATTCACTAATTTGGGTGAGAAAAAAGTTATTGCCTAAGACTCCAATCAAGTTCCCGGCTTCGTCACGAATGGCGACACTGGCAGGGATAGCCATACGAGGATAGGCATGGTAAGTAAAGATGGGTCCCCAAACTTCTTGTTCGCTTTCGACGGCAACTTTATACCAGGGGCGATCGCGGATCGGAAAATTGGGGGTTTCGTTAATGAGTTCAATCGGACGATTGTGCTCATTGAGCCAATGAAATTGAATGCTGCCTCCCGTTGCTTTACCTGCTCTCATCAGTTGCAGTCGATCGTCGCGTCCATGGGCAATACCGATAAACTCGTTTGTCTCACTGCCAAAGAATACGGAGTCAATGCGATCGAAGCGTTTTATTTGTTTAATAAAATGGTTTTGCAATTTGGGAAAATCTTCTATTTGCAAATATCCTAATTCCAAAGTATCTAGAGTGACCTGATTAACTTGATGGGGAATACTCAGGTATTCCGAGAGTTTTTGATCGATCCGTTGACTAACTTCATAGCGCAATTGCGTCGCCACTTCATTGACTGCTTTTTTTCCATAGCGGACAGAAAACCATCCGGTTAAACCAACTGCTATCACGATCTGGAGAACAAACGGGATAATCAGCAATAATTTCAAGGGGATCTTGGCACTCAGATTCCAGCTATTTTGATGATTTAAAACAGCCATATAGGTTGGTCAACCATTTAAAAATAGAACTTTTTCTTAAGTTATCTTAAAAAAAAAATTCGGGAAACCCACAAGGGATCGATTGAGATTGAGGGGAAAGGGATTGAGATCTGAGTTTATTGACCTAAGAGCCAATAGGTAAACATTTCTCCTTTACCCTTAACGTCTATTTTACCCCGTTCGTGAAAATGATAGTTATTTCTTAACAATTCATAAGTTTGATGGGTAACCTGAATCTGGCCCGGTTTCCCTTGGGACTCCATCCGAGAAGCGACATTAACCGCATCTCCCCAGAGATCGTAAATGAATTTGCGCGTGCCAATTACTCCAGCAACAACGGGGCCAGTATTAATACCAATACGAATTTGGAAGGGTTGATTAAAGGGGGTTTGAAACTGACGGATAATATTTTGCATCTCTAGGGCCATATTGGCGATCGCCTCGGCATGATCTCGACGAGGTAGGGGGAGTCCTCCCGCCACCATATAGGCATCACCAATGGTTTTAATTTTCTCTAAATTATATTTTTCACAAAGATGGTCAAATTGGGAAAAGATGCGATTGAGTAATTCAACCAATTCATGAGCCTGTAGATTGCTCGATAGGGGAGTAAATCCGACGAGATCGGCAAATAAGATGGTGACGGACTGAAATTGTTCAGCAATGACGACCCCAACTTGGCGTTCACTCAGGTCGTTCTGTTTGAGTTTGTCGGCGATCGGTTGGGGTAAAATATTTAAGAGTAGTTTCTCCGATTTAGCTTGTTCAATTCGGAGCGCATCTTCTGCATTTTTGCGTAAGGTAATATCATCAATTACGCCTAATAAGCCAATTACTTTCTGATTGGCATCATGAATGGGAATCTTGCTAATGTCAAGCCAAATGGGTTCACCATCTTTTCCGGGTTTAACTTTTTTGGCAATCATGTGCAATTGAGGGGTATCGGTTGCCATAATTTCCTGGTCTTTGGCTCGAAATTCATCAGCCAAATGACGTGGTAATAGGTCATAGTCTGTTTTGCCGATGACAATTTCTGGACTCTCTAATCCGGCGGCTTCTGACCAATTAGAATTACAACCTAAAAAGACGCAATCGGTATCTTTCCAAAAGACTTGTTGGGGAATATTATCTAAAATCAGGCGTAAATAGTGTTGTTGTTCGCGCAGAGCGGCTTCACTATGCTGTAGGGCTAACCATGCTTTTTGGCGATCGCTAATATCATAGGCAGCATAGAGAAGACAAGAATGCCGATTCCATTGAATTTTTTCAGCAGATAATAAGAGGGTTTTGATCTCTCCAGAGGCGCTTTGCAGTTCGACTTTCTGATGGCGTAAGGTTCCTTCGTTTTCTACGGCTTCGACTAAGCGCTGGTGTTCTTGAGGATTAACCCAGAATTGAAGTTCGGTTTCTTGATGGTGAATGAGGGTTTCTGGGGAATATCCCAAGATTTCACAAAAGCTATCATTAACTTCTAATAAGCGACCATCGGCGATCGCACTAATAAAAAGCGGATGGGGACTTAAGCGAAAGGCGGTTTGAAAATGCTCTTGGGCTTCTTTTAAGGCTTGGGTGCGTTCATGAACCTGAGTTTCTAAGTTTTGATTCATTTCTTCCCAAGCTTGGAAGGAGATATTGAGTTGATAGACCATCTGATTAAATCCTTGGGCAAGTAGATTTAATTCCTCAATCCGTCCCCCATAGATTTTGGGAGCAATTTCTCCTTTGGCAATTGCCTTTACCCCGTCGCTGAGTTGGGAAATGGGACGAGAAAGCCAGCGACAGATGAGTAAACCCAATCCTAAAGCACCGATTAAGGCTATTGCACAGAGGGCGATCGTTGTCCGGGTATTGGCATGAATCTGAGCCATAAAATCGGCTTCGGGAATAATCACCACAACGACCCAATCAAGCCCCTTTAAATACTCTTCTGAGGAGTCTAGATTATGGCCGACGGTAGTCACATCGAGAAAATAACGTTTTCGTTGCCAAGTCATCATCAGGTCTTGATGATCTTGGAGGGAAGCTAAGGCAGTGATATGGCTGGCAGCGTTCTGAATTAAAGGATTTTGACTTTGAGAGGCTTTAATCCGTTGACGACCTTCTGGGGTGTCAATAAAGGGTAATTCCGGGGCAGAACTAGCCACCAGTTTACCGGAGCGTTCCATAATAAAGGCTTCTCCAGTGGCGCTAATCTCTAAACTGGCTAAAAAGTCACTAATCTGGGTGAGAGTATAACCTACACCTAGGACTCCTTGGAGAGTTCCTTGGTTGTCATAGAGGGGTAAAACGGGGGTAATTCCTAAATCCTCGGAAGCAGCAAAGAGGTAAATGGGTGACCAAGTGGCGGTTTTCGCTTGGACTGCGGCTCGGTACCAGGGACGGGTACGGGGATCGTATTGGGTGCTACGGATGAGGTCATCGGTGGGATTTCCTTGCTCGTCTAAGGGATAGATGTTGCGGAATGGGGCACTATTGGGATCAAGGCGATAAACGCGGGGGGCGGGGTCGCGGTTGACCATGATAAAGTCGCCTTGGGTGTTGCTGTAGTAGAGCGATCGCACCCAGGGATGGATTTGCACTTGTTGCCAAAAGTAGGGTAGAGCCAGATCGAAGTTGTTGGGGTCAAAGTGTTCAGTGGCGATCGCCGCTTCATTCATCTTCAGAAATAAATGGGGCGTATCGGCAAACCGTTTTAGATGTTCTTGAATGCGATAGGTGACTTCCCAACTCAAACGAGTCGCCAACTGATTGACCGATTGTTGACCATTGTGAAACGACAGATAGCCAATCAATCCCACCACTAAACATAATTCCAGTACAAAGGGAACCACCAACAGGAAGCGCAATGACAAGGTTGAATTACCTTTTAAGGAAAGAGAAATCGGTTGTTTGGTGGACATTATTGATCGGCCCAAGGACTATTGATCATGATACTCATCCTTTTGGGAGACTCCACTGACTTCTATCACTGGCTCAAAAAGGGTCTAAGACAGTTCAATTTCGAGCTTCCGTAAAATCCCGTAATCAGCTTCTCGCTAATTCAGTAATTCTACAGAACTCTATTCCCAGTGTATCGAACAATCTTCATGGAAGGTTTACAATATAAATCCTTAAATTGCCCTAGCCTATATAGAGAGCTTCTAAAAAATAGCAGTATCTCCAATCATGCTTACGTCTTCCTCAACTTCTCCCGAATTTAATTCCTCCGCCGAAGAATTTTCATTCCTGGAGCGTTGCCGAGATTTGATGGCGCTTCTTGAACTAGACGAGACCGATAAACTCGAAGGGAATTATTCCCTTGAGGATTTCTTGTATCTACAACAAGCTATTCGTGAAAAGTTGGCTCAATAGAGATAGCGCAGCGCTTCGCGCTAGGCAATAGGCAATAGGCAATAGGCAGTAGGGACAAGTTGGCTACGTCTTAATTTTTAAATTTATAGGGCTGCGCGCTGTTGATTGCTGGTTCGATATCAAAGGTGTAGCAAAGTGCTTTACGGATTTTCCTCAATGATTCCCTATTCCCCATTCCCCATTCCCTATTCCCTATTCCCTATCCCTTATCCCCTACTTTTGCCAATAAAGGGCTGCGGCATAAGCTAAGGTAACCACACCAACAGCAATAGCGCTTTCATCGACTTCAAATTTAGGATGATGAAGGGGATAATTGGTCTTATGAGCATGGCCAACTCCCAAACGGAACATACTACCAGGAGCATGATCTAAATAGAGGGAGAAATCTTCAGCACCGAGAGACGGTTCAAGCAGATTAATGACGCGATCGCCCCCCAACGCTTCTTTCGCAGCCGTTTCGATTAATTGGGTCACGTTTCCATCATTTTGTACCGAAGGAACCAGGCGACGATAGCGAAACTCATAGGTCGCACCATAACACTCGCAAACACTCTTAACAATCCCTTCAATCCACTGGGGTAACTGGGCGCTGGTTTCTGGATGGAGCGATCGCACTGTTCCCGTTAACTGCACCTGATCGGCAATCACATTATGGGCCCGACCCCCACTAATTTGGCCAAACGACAATACCACCGGACGCAAGGGATTTTGAGTGCGACTAATAGCCTGTTGCAAGCTAGTAATAATCTGAGCCGCAATCCAAATTGCGTCTTTAGCCTCATGGGGCCTAGCCCCATGGCCCGATTCCCCCATAATTACCAATTCCAGCTCATCAGCCGCCGCCGTCAGTGCGCCATAGCGCACCCCAACTGAGCCAGCAGGAATGGTTGGATAGACATGAACCCCTAAAATGGCCTCCACATCTTCCATCGCCCCTCCCTCGACCATCCAGCCCGCTCCTTGGGCGACTTCTTCCGCTGGTTGAAAAATAAACCGTACCGTACCGGGTAGGGATAGGCCCAACTCAGATAAAACCATGGCTGTGCCTAACCCTAACGTAGTATGCACATCATGGCCACAGGCGTGCATAACCCCAGTTTGGCGAGAGGCAAATTCTAAATTCGTACATTCATTAATCGGCAGCGCATCCATGTCAGTACGAATGGCTAAACATCTAGCCCCCGTTTCTACCCCTGGCAATTCACCAATCACTCCCGTTTTGCCCACATCCTCTTTAACATGCAATCCAGCCGAAGATAGTACTCCCGCAACGTAGGCGGCGGTTTGCCGTTCTTGGCCGCTCAGTTCAGGATGAGCATGGATATGGCGACGAATTTCAATCAGTCGGGGGGCGATGCGAGCAGTGAGGTCTTGGATTTCAGAGAGCATGGTCAAAGACAAACGGGCGTTAGACAATTTGCTTAAACTATAACAAGATGTTAGAGATTAGAGTATCCGGATAACGTTTCGACATAACAGGATTTCCTGACTTTATAAATACCCTCTTAGGGATGAGAGTGAAGTTGGAGGCGATCGCCCTGAAATTGAACCCTTTGCTCACCCACTCGCACGACTGAATTTAAGCCACCTCCCTCAACTTTAATTGGTGGTGCATCCTCCTTCTGCACCGTCATCACGACAAAAAACTGGTTATACCCTGACGCTTGAATTTTACCCCCCGTTTCCGTGGTTTCATAGGTTAACTTCACCGCTTCCGGCAGAATAAACCGACCGTTTAGAGTAGCTCCCGAATCGGATGTAATCGTAAATCCCTGGCTTTCTAGGGTTACCTTTCCTGCGGTATGCATCACCCAGAGCGTCGGGACTAAACTCTGTTCAAACCGGTCTACCACCGCAAATAATCCGGGGACACCCGATCGCCCCGTATAATCAACCGCAAAAGACCTAAGCCAGTTTTTATAGCCCAAACTCACTATCCCCGATCCACTGCGATCGGACTCAAAAAAGAGGAGTTTCGAGCCATGATTTCCCTTGACGTTGGGAAAAACCACCACATTTTCATCTTCTCTTCGTCCTTCACTAGGGCCGGCGATCGCCCATTGTTCTCCTAATCCCCAAATCCGAAAACTCCCGGCATCTGGAAATGACCAAGACCCCGTGTTTCTCGATTCACCTTTTAAATAAATACTGGTAATAAAATCATTTTTATCTTGCCATTGATTCCGAAACACATAAAACTGCTTTTGCTCATCCACCAACACTCGGTCAAAAATCTCTACAGGGTTCTGCTCTGCCACATCATCTGGATATCCCACTAAGGCATAAATCGCATCATGGGGAGTATGCTCATGAATGCCAAAAGTGCGATCGCCCTCCAACCCCCAATGACGATCAAAAAACCAGACCAGCGCCGGAAGGAAGCGATCGGAAGTCACCGGAAAACCCAAAGTAAACAACGACCCATCTGGCCCTAATCGGTGTCGGCCATATGTCGGAACTTTAACCCCATTGTCCTGATTAACCATCCGCATGAGATAATGAGGTAAAATCCACTTCATCTTTCCTTCACTGACCCAATCTTTACCCAAAACTCTCTCATAGGCTTGCAAGGCTGGCAAGAGCTGATACAACGATTCACGAGTATACAAATCTCCTTCTGTACCAAAAGTGCGATCTCCCAGAGCAAATTGTATATAGCGCTCGATATTTCGCTCGGCAACCTTTAACCAATACCATAAATCTTCAGAATCCTGATAAAACTGATTATTGGGAAAAAATTCCTGGGGTTCTTGCCAAATTGCTAAAGCGGCCAACAGCGCTGCCGAACGCGCTCTAGCATTCCAATTACTCGCAGCATTGCTATTCCATCCCTTACTCGGTGAATCTCCATTCACCAAATGAACAATCTGCATCGCTAACCAATGGGTTACTTGCTGACGCTGTTCTTGTGTCCAACTCGAGTAACATAAATCATAGGCTAAAGCAATACCTGTGACTGCATTGGAGCGTTCGAGTAGCCGAGGTGGAGGGTTCTCCATCGTCTTCTGAACCAATTCCCATCCTTGAATAGCACTTTCTTGATTTTCATTCAATATGGATAAGAAACAATGACCTGCCCCATGGTATCCACTATTGGGGCCATAACCCTCATAGTAAATCGTTCCTTGAAGCACCCGATTGAGTTGGGTAAGGATAGCTTCACCATAGGGAGTTTTCGCTTTTTGACGTAATTGGGGTAGTTGGTCTCTAGAAAACACTAACCGGGGGTGTTCTTGGGGAGTAATGGGTTGGTAATTAGGGATAGGATTTGGCCATTGAGAGGTTAATGTTCCCTGTACTGATCCCAACAGCAATTTATCCTTAAATTTTCCTGTATAGCTTCCCACCAGTTTCCCTTCGTGGGGAAATAATTGGATTTCATACTCTGCCGTATTCATTTCAGATCTCCAAGGATGAGACTTAACCTGAAGTTTCAAGTGTAATCGCCACACCGAATCAACAGACAGATCTTGGACTACACCCTGATGGTCTACTTCTTTATTAAACCGAGGAGAATATCCCCACACCTCTGGTTGACACTCGCCTCTATCGCACGTTAAATCTAAAGTAATATCTTGATAAACTGGTTTTTCTTCCCAGAGTTTCCAGACTCCATGTTTGAGACGAATGTGTAAATTTCCGGAGAGAACAGTTGGATCGATTGGTCGTAACTGTACACCCTGCGATCCCCCTATGAAAAATAACACGCTGGTTACTAAAAGTAAGTTAAGTTTCATAGAAGCAATGGAAATCGAAAAATCTAGACAATCTGGTCATACCATTTCTCTATATAGCACTTTTTACTCAGCAATAGGCAACAGCTTAAAGTTTTAGAACCTAAGCCATACAAGCTATTGCAAAGCAAGCCTATTCTCTATTCCCTAGCGCGAAGTGCTATATAACCCTTGTTGACCAGTTTATCACTTCCCTTTATCACTGCCTAGTCAAAGAGTGACAGCCGTTTATTCTATTCTCGAGTAGAGTCTAATTTTTATGCGCCCATGTACCACAACCTCTTCCCTAACGCGAAGCGCTATAATAGCTTTCACTGACCTGTTGTAGTTTTCTAAGTTCCCGATGGACACTAATGCCAATTTCTAAGGTTTCATTAATTAAGCGCCCATAATGACTTTCTTGACCTTGGATATCAAAATCAATTAAATCAGACAAATTACG
This sequence comes from Roseofilum sp. Guam, assembly GCF_017746735.1. Classification (NCBI taxonomy): domain Bacteria; kingdom Bacillati; phylum Cyanobacteriota; class Cyanophyceae; order Desertifilales; family Desertifilaceae; genus Roseofilum; species Roseofilum sp. Guam. Next base: position 18,001 of record NZ_JAGHZN010000052.1, read on the forward strand.
ATCCAATTGATCGAATAAATCATCGGGTAATTTGACTTGGTGATACTCGCGCACTAATCGTTCTGCTTTTAGGGCATGGATAAAGCTATCTTTAGTAATTCTTAGCGCTTCAACCATTTGATGACGATTCCCACTATCTTGCTCCATGTACCCATCTGTAATTAATTGATCTATACGGTAAAATATGGTGACTATGCGTTCATAGTTATCCAATTCATTTAAAAGAGTAAGTAAGTAGATTAAAGGTTTGGAATTCAAATAAACGTAGAGATTGATAATCAGAAACAAAAAAGCAGATAACCCCAAACTGGAGACGATGGGTATCCAGTAATTGGGATTAGTGCTATTCCAGGAGTTTTTGATGGTCAGTAAAGTAGTACCGGAAGCAATCACCAAAGTTAGGAAAAATAAGCCTAACTCGAGTCCCGAAAATCTCAACAGAGCCGCATTTCGTTTTTCATCGTTGGATTCCTGATGACTGACTTTCGCCCAAACTCGATAGTATTCTCCAAGGAAACTATCATGGATGGAAATTCCACTAATGTTTTGTAGGGTCTCATCGGATATTCGCAGGTCTTCTAAGTCTGAATTCATAAATATTCTGACGCAAAATAAATAAAATCAGTTAAACAAGGCAAGAAAAGATCTAAAAACTGCACTATAGAAATTACTTTCTAAGGGACGGAAGAGTTCAAATGCTTTGCCTGGAGTTCCCATGAACGGTCGTAGTGTCCAACCCAGTTGACTACCAATAATACCATATAAGAATAACCAGCCTAAGAGGATTCTGTGGCGAATTTCATAGCCAATGTCATCGGCTTTCATCAATTGTTTCATCCCTTCATAAAAGAACTGAATACCGAAAAATCCAGTGACTCCTAAAATGAGGACGTTGAGAAGCAGATAAAAGTGATAGTCGGGGATACTTAACAGGAAGAAAACGGTGATGGGAGCAAAGCCACAAAGTAAAATACTAATCAATCCCATGGCACTCATGAGTAAACAGAGGTACTGTTCGGGATTGCATTTAGAGCCAAATAAGACATTAAATAGATAGAGCGTAGGGAAACAAATAATTAAGGTGAGTAGATATAGAGCAGGTAGTTTGATGGCTGAAACTAAGGACTGATACCAATGACCATAGGCTCCCATGATCAATCCATAAAAAGCAAAAAATATGGAGCTAGAAATGAATAAGCCAGTAATTTTAGATTTGATTTTAATGCCTTTGTAAATTTCCTCCATGAATGAGTTTCGCTCCCGTAGCATCTGCATGACGATGGCAAAATAATTCATGACTATTGACTCCTGAAGTGATATATTATAATAGAATGACTTCAAAAGTAATCCTTAAGTTCCCATTTTCCATTTTAAGCTGAATTTTGGGGATTCATATTCAAGTTATGAAATATTTAATCTTATTTAAGATCTTAGGGATAGTGGGTATCTGTGCGCTAGAGCAAGGTTCAGGAAGAATATTAGGTACAGATGGGGCGATCGCGTTTGAGCCAGCGGACATCGAAGCGATGGGTCGCCTTATTGCCCAACCCGTACAGCCTCTGCGTAGTGTTCCCCCAGGAATTCCACCGACTCAACAATTATCAGAACATACCAGAGCAGTGAAAGCCGTTGCGGTCAGTGCCAATGGTCGCCTCATTGCTAGTGCTGGGGAAGAGAATCAAATTTATCTGTGGGATTTGTGGGAAAACCGGTCTAGTGGACTGCTTAGAGGTCATACAGAAGCCGTGTTAGCGTTGGCCATGAGTCCACGGGGTAAGTTAATGGTTAGTGCAGGTTTAGACCGCACTATTAAAGTGTGGAATACTCAAACTAGGCAAGAAATTACCACGTTTAGGGGACATCGCAATGGTATTTTAGCCCTAGCGGTGAGTCCCGATGGACGAATTTTAGCCAGTGGTGGCTTAGATCGGACTATTCATTTATGGAATCTGGAAACGGGAAAGGCGATCGGAATTTTAGAGGGTCATGAAGATTGGGTACAAGCATTAACATTTACTCCTGATGGCCATACGTTAATTAGTGGCAGTGCGGATGCAACCATTCGGTTTTGGAATCTGTACACGGGTGAGGAAAAACAGGTTTTGGAGTCTCCAACAGGTGGGGTTTTAGCATTAGCTCTGAGTGAAGATGGAAGGATTTTGGCTAGTAGTGGCTTTGAAGAGGCGATCGCCGTTTGGAATGTGCCTAGGGGAGTAGTAGAAACCCTATTAACCGGTCATCGCATGGGGGTTTTGTCCCTCAAGTTTAGTCCCACAGGGAATATTTTAGCCAGTGGTAGTGATGATGGGACGGTGAAGTTGTGGAATATGGATACTCGATCTCAAATGCAGACCTTTTCGGGTCATAAAACGGGAGTAAGCGCGATCGCCTTTACCCCAGATCGTCGCTCCTTAATTAGTGGGGGAGATGATAGCTTAGTCAATCTCTGGAATCTCGATACTCGCCTATTTCCCGACAATTTTACCCCCCATGACGATACGATTTCTGCTCTCGGATTTACGGGGACAGGAGATTTATTAATTAGTGGCAGTTTAGATCAAAGTGTGAAGATTTGGCCCGTTACTGAACAGGATAATTCCTCTCCTCTACATACCGTTTCGAGTCATGAAACTTCGGTTTGGTCTCTAGCCATCAGTCCTATTCAACCGGTGATTGCCAGTGGTAGTTTTGATGGCAAAATCAAGCTGTGGAATTTAGTTACGGGACGGTTAATTGAGACCCTCACGGCCCATCAGGGAGGAGTGTATGGGATGGCTATTAGTGCCGATAGTCAACTGTTGGTCAGTGGAGGAGACGATCGCACCGTCAAATTATGGGATCTGCAAACAGGAGCATTGTTGAAAACCCTAGGCGGCCCCAGACAAACGATTTATACGGTAACGTTAAGTGGCGATCGCCGTTGGTTAGCCTGTGGTAGTGCCGATGGTATGGTTCACTTGTGGGATTTAAGTCGCTTAGAATTAGTCTCCAGTTTTCCAGCTCATCGGGGTGCAGTATACGGGTTAGCACTGACCAGAGATGGTAAATTGTTAGCATCAGGAGGAGAGGATGGTCAGGTGCGGGTGTGGGATTTGCGACTAGTGGAACAGGAAAAGCGAGAGATTCCCACCAGTCGTCGTCTACAAAAAAATGGCTCTCAGGTGCGATCGCTCGCTATTACTCAAGATGCCAGATATCTGGTTACCGGGTCAAGTACCGGAGAGGTCAAGGTTTGGAACCTGGTGAACGGTGAGTTACTGCATACCTTAAGGGGTCATACTGGAGGCATTTCAGCACTCTCTATTCACCCAAATAATCGCACTGTAGCAACGGGCAGCACCGATCAAACTATCCGTCTATGGGACTTAATCGCAGGTAAATCCGAGCAAGTTTGGCGCTAGGGGATCATAATAGAGGTTAGGTTTATTTTTACTGAGGAGTGTGCGATCGTGAACAGTCAATCTTTAGCTCACTATATTGAAGCCACCGATGGCATCTCAAAACCCTGGTTACTGCTCCAGTTGCGGTTAAAAAAGTTGCAAGAGCGTCGCCAAGAACTTGCGCCCGAAGAATACATGCAACAATTGACCGAAATTCACCAAGATTTAATGAAACTTGGCGAATGGTGGAAAGGAATCGAAGATCAAGTTTTTTAGCGTTGAGGGAAACCCTGACCCTGCTCGAAGAGAGAATCAAATCTCAATTATGAATGACCCTCCTTCATCCTAATGATCCTCATGATTTCCTCTGAAAATCTCTGGGAGGCTCCTGTAGGACCGATTCGATTTTGACCGTTTTCAATACAAGTTTGCAAATAAGACTCATCCCTAAGAATATGCAGAATTTTTGCGGCTGCTTCTGCTAAAATAGCAGGAGTCGCTGGCCCCGTCCCCACGGTGGTAATGGATGGCCCTAAAAGCCGCATTTGGGCTTCAGCAAATCGATAGGTAAATTGGGGGCCTTTACCGGCAATTTGGACAATGGGTTTACCTAATCCGACCGCTTGTTCTACGGCGGTTCCTGCCATGCCAATCACCAGATTACACTGATGGAGAATGTCGGGGAAAGCATCGAAATGATAGTGAACTGTGGTCTGGTTTTTGGTAAGTTTTCCGGGTGTATAGTCCCAGCCTTCTTGAGTTGCTAGTGCTTGTAATTGCGTCTGGTGAATATGGGGAACTAAGGCCGCTTGAAATTGTAGGGGTTGCTGGGATGAGAGTATTTCACACAAGCGCAATTGTAGGGTAAAGTTTTCTAAGGCTTCGGGAAGACGACTGCCAGGGAAAAGGGCAATCATGGGTTGATTGGGGTGTAGATTTAAGGGTTTTCCGGTTGGCGTGAGAGTGTCCATAAACGGACAACCAATAAATGTGGTTTTGGGGAATCCTTGTTGCTGTAAATCCCTGGCAGTAAAGGCATCGCGGGTATAAATTTTTTGGCATTGCGGCGATCGCAAACACTGCGCCGTTAACCATGGTAACTTAACCTTACCCTCATAGTAACTAGAGGTCGAGACCACAAACGCTAGATAAGGACGACCCGTTAACTGCGCTAAAGCAATGGGTACAATATCCCCAACCGCCACTAACAGGTCACACTGCCGACTATAGCGCTGAACCGCCCGAATTTGCCGCCAGGTTAACCCAATCAAACCTGAAAATAGGTCTTTAATTAGATAAAGCGGATTCATATACCATATTCCGCCAGAAGGAAGGGTGCGCGTCGGGCCAATAATGGGCACACCTAAACCGCGATAGGCTCCCCCTGCACCCACGAAAGGCATTGCCCCAACCTTCATCTGGGGATAAGACTCTTGCAAAGCCTTGACTATTAAACTGCCATTGAGGTCTTCCCCATGACCATTACTGAGGAACAGTAGGGATGAGTGATGCATAATATAAGGCTTCGCGCTAGAACAAGGCTTTCATTTTAGCACTCGGCGATCGGGTATAATCTCCTTGTCAAAACGCAACGAGAAAGGGAGATCATGCCTAGCCAAAATCAATTAACCCGCGACCAAATTCAACGGCCTCAACTGAATCTCTTGGCAAGAATGGAAGTAGAGGGAAAAGAGATCGCTGATATCAAAGATGACGACCTTTACGATGCGATTGAAAATATCGCCCGCAATGAGCCTGTTCACACTTTACTGGAAATTGGATCTTTTACGGGGCAAGGCAGTACGAAAGCCTTCGTTACGGGGCTGCTAGAAAATCCTTGTAAGCCGCATCTATTTTGCATTGAAGCAGTTGACAATCTGTTTTTTGAGTTAGACAAACGCTACAGAGACTATCCACAAGTTCACTGTTACCATGGGTCTACGGTTGCAGCAGAGGATTTCCCTTCTCCCGATAGAGTAAGCATTTTTTATGAGAATTATCCTCAAGCTTTGGAACAGCCCTCAGTTGAAATACTCTTAGAATGGTTAGAGCAAGATCGGAATTACATTAAGGTTAACGATATTACTCCCCACATTATTTCTATAATCCAACAAGAATACAAAATCGAACATTTTGATGTGGTTTTAATTGATGGCTCTGAATTTACTGGCGAGATAGAGCTAAAACAAGTTTACGGTGCTAAGATCATTATTTTGGATGACATCAACACTTTTAAAAACCATAATAACTATCATCGTTTAACAGCAGATCCAGGCTATTTTGCCATGACTTATAATCCCTCTCTAAGAAATGGTTATGCTATTTTTTATCGAATGGACAATGTATCTTCATAAAAGCTGGAAATATCGATAATGTTCTGCCCTACCCTAGGATAAACTTACATTTTACAAGATGCACCAGATTTGCGATTCAACCTAGACAGCTTCTACGTGCAGCCGACTATCGTTTAGGATTAATTTAAAAACGAGATGTTCTGATGAGAGCATTTGCCTCCTTAAGTCATCTGGAATATAATCCATTGTTTTTAATCGTGCCTTTAAATCTAGGAAACTGTGACAACCCACTGTGGCAAATTCTCTGCTTTCGATAGCATCCTTGGCAAGTCGAAGAGTAAAATCATTTTCTGAGTGATCGTGAATAAAATCGCAGCTTTTTAAATGTCTGGATATAACTCGTTCGGGATGAAATTTCATAGCAAAGTGATAGTAAATCACATATTCAGAAGCCGCATTCCACTTCTCAAACTTTACATTGTCTATAAATACTTGCCAAAATTCTTTTTGATGAGTGTTTTCAACCTTAAAAAAGAGTTTCTTGACAATATCTCGGTTCAGTAAAACATGATGGTGCATACCACTAAATGGGTTAACTGGATGCCAACCCGGAATCAACCGTTTGGCAAAATCAATATGACTGTGTTGATATTCTTCTGGATAATTCTGGGTGTTGAGTAACCACTGAAAAGGATATCCATAAGAAAAAATTGCCTGATTGCGATCAGTTAAAAACATCAAATCTTGACTCACAAAGAAGTCAGAATCTAAAATTAAAGTATGGGGTTGTAAGTCAGGAATAACTTCAAAGACATAGAATTTCAAGAGCTGCTGATAGTACCAAGAACTATTGTTGTATTGACTTTTTTGATGTTGCAAACGCTCTTTAATATCGTCAAGACTAAATGGATAAGTTGCTTCATCAATCCAGTGAATACAGCGATGGACTAGAATGTTTTTTTTGCAGTTCTCTTGGCAGGCAATAATATAAATCCTATCGATTGGGGTTAGGGAATGGGCTAAAACTCCTTCTATACATATCGGAAGTTTTACCCTATCTTTCGCAGCAACAGGAATAACAACATCAATTTTTGATAGCATAAGCTAAAAAACCTGAGTTCGGGATCAGCAAAGAAGGATGGAGTAAGCTGAACTCAGAGAGTGACAACAGGTTTGAATCTAAGGTTAAGCTTGACTTTGAGAATTTAAGCTAGCAAAAAAAATCAGCGGTTTTTTGGGCAAGTAATCCTCTAACCTGATATTATCGTGATGCGATCGCGAAGCGAAACGGAGTTTTATCGCGACCTTTCAGTTGATGTTTTCAGCAAAATACCATCGAAAAAAGTTGCTATAGCGACCTTTGAGCTGCCTTGTCACCCCTTGAGATAGAGTCTAGCTAATTATCTCACACTAATTTATGGATTCTGTACAATTTATGGATTCTGTACCGGGTTTTCCCTTGTCCCTTTTGCTTGCCCCTCGCCTACAACCTTAACTTGTTACCGATTACCAATTACCTATCACCAGCGCGTAGCGCCATAAAAAGGGCGGGTATTGCCTAAAGCCTTCCCGCCACCTGGTCACCAAGGAGAAACCATACAGTCATGACGAGTGACTTAGACCGCAAGTTCCCAACTGGGACAAAAATCTGTCTGAAGAGCGTTAAGTGTTAATAATCATTTGCCTAGGAAATGCGAATCTATATCAATTCTTCACGGGCAGCGCTAGCGTAAAAGTAGTTCCTTCTCCGAGTTGAGAGGTAAATTTCAGGGTTCCTTGATGTTTATCTTCAATAATTTGCCGGGAAATTGCCAATCCTAGTCCTGTACCTTTATTAATCCCTTTAGTTGTAAACAAATAATCAAAGACTTTCTGTTGAATTTCGGGTTTCATGCCGGCTCCATTATCTTGGATATCAATTTTGACTTGATTGTTATTGGTATCACAACTTGTGGTAATCAGAATTTCATTCGGCTGATTTTGAATTTCCTCATAAGTTTTTCCTTGACTAGAATCTTCTAGGGCATCAATCGCATTCGCTAACAGATTCATAAACACTTGATTCAATTGGCCGGGATAGCAAGCAATAAGGGGTAACTCTCCATAGCTTTTAGTAATTTTAATTTCTGGTCGATAATCTTTCGCTTTCAGGCGATGCCTGAGAATCATAAGGGTACTATCAATTCCATCATGACAGTTAAAAGAGACTTTTTGATCGCTATCGGCACGGGAAAAGGTACGCATGGACTGACTAATAGAAGTAATGCGATTGGTTCCTTCTTCCATCGATTTGAGCAATTTGGGAAAATCTTCCTGTAAATAGTCAAATTCAATTGCATCTAATTCATCAAGAATTTCATCACCGGGTTCAGGATATTTTTCTTGATAGAGTTGAATGAGTTGAATTAAGTCTTGGGCATAACTTTTGGCTTCCGCAATATTGCCCGCAATAAACCCGACTGGATTATTGATTTCATGGACAATGCCGGCTACCAGTTGACCCAAAGACGACATTTTTTCTGTCAAGACTAATTGAGATTGAGCTTTTTTGAGTTCTGCGGTTCGCTCTTCCACTTTTTGTTCCAATGATGCATTTACACTGGCCAGTTCTTGAGTGAGAGATTGTAACTGCAAATGAAGATTGATTCTCGCTAAAACTTCTTCTTGTTGAAATGGCTTTGTGATGTAATCAACGGCCCCAGAACTGAGTCCTTTGACTTTATTATTTGCATCTGCCAGGGCGGTCATAAAAATAATTGGAATGGTATTAAGATTGGGGTCTTTTTTGATGCGATGACAAGTTTCAAAGCCATCGATTCCAGGCATCATAATATCAAGTAAAATTAAATCAGGCTGGATAGAAGCAAGTTTTTCTAAGGCATTTAAGCCATCTTTGGCGACCAATACCTTAAATCCTTCTTCTTTAAGAAAGTTAAATAAAACTTTGATATTAGTAGGATTGTCATCAACAACCAGCAGGGTTTTTTGAGCGCTAGAAGAAGTGTTCATAGGTCAATTAATCCTATAATTTTCGATAAATTGAGTGGCTGATTCAGAGTTTAGAGGTTTTGCAAACAAAAATCCTTGGCCACATTCGCACCCTATGTCTTTGACGATTTTGAGTTGTTCTTTGGTTTCGATGCCTTCGGCAACCAGATCCATACCAAGATGGTGAGCTAAAGAAATGATGGTTTGAATAATTGCCAAACCTTCTGCACTATCCAGACGAGAAATAAAACATCGATCAATTTTTAGCGTGTTTACAGGAAAAGAATGGAGACGACTTAAGGATGAGTATCCTATGCCGAAATCATCAATACAAATTTTAATGCCTTGATGATGAATTTCTTGTAAAAATTTTGTGGGCATTCCTTCATTTTCTAAAAAGGCGCTTTCGGTAACTTCTAGTTTGAGTTGATGGGGTAAAATCTCATGTTGACGACAGATGGTAATAATAGTGGTGAGAAGATGGAAGTTTTGTAATTGCAAGGGGGAGAGATTGACATTAATGACCAAATTTTGGGTCTGTGGAAATTGTTTGTGCCACTGTTGGAGTTGTTGACAGGCTAAGGTAAGCGCAATAAATCCTAATTCTTCAATACATCCTGTTTCTTCAGCTAAGTCAATAAAGTATCCGGGGGAAATGAGTCCTCGTTGAGGATGTTGCCAACGAATTAAGGCTTCAAAACCGACGAGTTGATGATTATCGAGGGCAATAATCGGTTGATAATGTAACTCAAATTGATGATTTTGGATGGCTAGCGGTAATTCAGCTTCCAGTTGAATGCGTTCTAAGGCACGAGATTGGAGATGGGGATTGAGGATGCAATAACCGCTTTTCCCGGCTCGTTTGGCTTCTGACATGACAATATCTGCATCGCGCAGAATGTCGGTCATTTGTCGATAGCCAAGGATGGATGGAATAATTCCTATGCGAGCATGGAGGGAAATGGGATAGTGACCGATGGTAATGGGTAATTGCAAATGCTCTAAGATCCGATTAGCGATCGCCTCCACATCCGTATTTTCGCAGATTTGCAGTACTAATAAGAACTTATCACCCCCTAAGCGTGCTACCTGTCCTTGTCCCCGCCAACATCCAAGCAATCGCTCTGCCACCTCTTTCAACACTTGATCCCCAATGCGATGTCCCAAATGATCGTTAACTCGCTTAAAATGCCCTAAATCTAGGAAAAAAATTCCATAGTTGATCTGAGAATGACTAGAAACATCATCTAACAATGTCGATAAATATTGAGTGACCCATAACCGGTTATATAATCCCGTTAGATGATCGTGAGAAGCTTCATAACTGAGTTGTTCTTCCCTGGCTTGTAATTTCTCTAAGGCTGATGAGAGTTGCTCAGTACGCTCTAATACACGGTTTTCTAAATCTTCATTCAGATGTTTTAATTTCGTTTCAGCTAATAGTCTGGCTTGGACTTCTTTATGAAGTTGCTTATTTTTTTCTCGTAAGTTTTGAGTTAAAGAGCGTAACTTAAGATGTAATTGAATTCGGCTTAAGACTTCTTCTTGATAGAAAGGTTTGGTAATGTAGTCCACAGCACCAAGTTTTAATCCCTTCACTTTATCTTCATTTTCGGATAAAGCAGTCATAAAAATCACTGGTATCTCCTGAGTGTTGGGATTCGATTGAAGCTGACGACAGACCTCAAACCCACTTAATTCTGGCATCATCACATCCAGTAAGATTAAATCTGGATAGGTTTGATTCACTTTGTCTAAGGCATTTTTGCCATCTGTCGCCACTAATACCCTAAACCCTGATTTTTTCAGTAAGTTGAATAGCACCCTAAGATTGTTGGTATTATCATCAACAATGAGAATCAGTCCAGATTGGGTTGTCTTGATTAGGTTGACCATATCTGTGTATTGTGATCCAATCGCTTGTATACCTGACTGGTTGCTTCATCAATCTGTATATCTTCTGTGTAAACTGAAGGGATTGATACCATTTCGCTATGAAGCTGCAACTGATCAATCCTTGAGTAGCAAGGGTTTAGAGCCAATCATGAAGCGCATCTTTACATAGAAATGGTATGAGATCACCTCTCAAGCCTAGATAATTAAGACCCCCTAGATTGACCCATACACTGATCCAGCAACTGACGAACAGATGTAAATTAGCATAGCGCTTTTGAGGTTGAAGGAAAAGACTCTTTAATTAATATACTCCACTGGGCTAAAGCGGAGTACATTCTCCAAATATTACTGCGACTGGATTTCTGATTCAACGAGTTCGCTTAAATTAAATGCCTTGCGGTATTTAAACCAGAGACTCTCTCTCCTCAGACGTTTCCTCTATTTCAGAACCCTGTTCCCGAATGCCCTTCGGTACAGTTAACACCTAAAATCCTTAGTTCCTCTCGTACTTGATGGTTAAAGTTTTTTCTTCTCAAGCCTTCCTGAGAAGAACTGCATAACTTCGGTTTTCAAGGTGCTTTGCCTTTGAGTCACTATTTTTTTAGGTGGTTGATCACCCTTTTTATGTCTATAATTGTAACATAAAAGCCGATCTGGAAGGAAGTTGCTCTAAACCTAATTTCCCTGACAAATCTATATTTTTACCATAACTGAAAACCTAAAAAGAAGTAACTCACCTTGATTGTAGCACTATTGTTTGTCGTTAACTCGAAAGTTCTCCAGTTGGCTAGACTCTTAACACCGTTTGTGGGACCCAATGAAATTCATATTAAATTAACGTTAAACTTTTATCCAAAAACCAGCCATGAGCTATTACCAATCCGTCAGTTTATCCCTCATCTCTGGAGGGCTATTAACCATTTATAGCATAGGTTTGAGCGTTTTTTTGCCTGCACAAGCGACTCCCTTAGAAGCTGAAACTGTTCAGTTTGAACAGATAATAGAATCCGTCCCCTTGTCCTTGGCAATCACCGATGTTGTCCAACTGGTAGTTGAAAATAACACAGAAGTCAAAAATGCCTATCTCGATCGCATTGCTCAACGTCAAGATCTGGCCGTTGCTGAAGATAAATTTAACCCCAATCTTACCCCTCGTATTTTACTCAATGCTCGTCGAGGATCAACTGGCCCCATTATTACTCAAAGTGAAGGGTTAGATATCGGTGCCGCCCTGAATACTCAGTTTCCCATCGGTACTGAAATCACCCTTGACTGGAGAACTGTGCGTCGTTTAGAGCGACAATTTGCTTCCACTACTCCGTTGGATCAAAGGGCATTAAATCATCAGGTTCAACTACAATTGAGACAGCCCTTATTACGACGTTCAGGAGTCGAAGTTAATCAAGCTTCGGTTGAGCGTGCCCGCTTAACCAATCGAGTGCAGATTTTACAAGTGAAATCCACATTAATCGATCGAGTGACTGATTCTATTTTGCGTTACCGTACACTCTTTCAACGTCAACAACAACTGGAAATTGCCCAATTAACCCTAGCAAACTCTCGTCGTCGTCTGGAAGTGACAGAAGCTTTAATTGAGGCAGGAAAACTACCTCCAGTAGAACGGATTCAAGGAGCTGCAGATGTAGCCAATCAAGAATTGAGTGTTTTAAATGCTAAAAATGCCCTGGACGAAGCTCGATTAGACTTATTGAATTTATTAGAACTCGATCGAGATTTAGCGATCGCTGCTCAAGCTCCCACACTCCAAGATCAACCGATATTAGAAGCCGAACAGTTATTGCCCGTAGCCCTAGAAAACAATCCCACTTACTTACAGGCTCAATTGACTCAGAAAATTGCCAACTATACTTTAATTGAAGCCGCCGACGATCGTCGTTGGAACTTGGATTTAGAAGCGGATTATAATTTTCAACCCAGTAATTTGGTTCAGACTCGATCGGATCTAACTCTAGGGTTAACTTTGAGTAAAATCTGGGGAGATTTGCAGCCCGAACAGCGCTTCCAACAAAGCCAAGTGAATGTGACAAAAGCTGAAAACACCCTAGGTCAAATCTATTCAAGCTTGAATATTGACTTGAATAATCTGATCCGTGAGATTCAACTGACCTGGAAAGAGGTACAGCAATCTCGATCCAGGACTCAATTGGTGGCAGAGCAATTAGCAGCGGAAGAAGAGAAGCTCAGTCTGGGTCTTGACAATACCTCGCTAACTGATATTATTAACTTTCAAAATCAATTAGCCCAAGCCCAACAAAATGAATTAGGGGTTTTAATCGAGTATCTAAATGCCTTAACTCAGTTAGATCGGAGTCTGGGAATCACCCTAGAGAAGTGGAATTTAAACCTGGAAATTGAGTAATCTCTCATAGGATTTCAGGGCAAATCTTTCCCCTCTCCCTGAATAGGAGTCATAAAGTTTCAATCTAAGTCTGTGCGATTGTCAATCCCAGGGAGAAGTGATAGGATAAACACACAGACAAGAATCTAGACTTTACCCTATTCTCAATTACGGAACTGTCTAGTTCCACCCGTCATGTCCACTGAAGTGCAAGTTAATAAAAATCAATCATCAGATTCCGTCGAAACGTTCTGAAGTGTAAGCCTAATTTAGGAAAAGAGGGATTTCAGAATGGAGAGATGCGAGAGGGAGAACCAGCGATGAATCGTCTATTCAATCAGATTATAAGCCTGAAATTTAAAGCCAGTTATTTGATCATTAATGATCGCTTCTTAATAACGGGTGCTGATGACAATATTGGCGATATTCTTCCTCAAATGACTCTAGCTCTCGGTGTCGATGTGAGAGAAATATTCCCGTTTTTAAGCTCTGTTCATTTAGGAGAATTGATCGAGAATCAATCGGTAGAGAGAGAAGGAAATTTAGAAGGAGTTGACCTAAAGGTAACGTTGAGGGCTAATTGGGAAGAAGAACGCCCAACGTCTCAATACTTAGTGTTGATTGAAGATCGGACTCAATTCTATAAGGAGCAGGAGGAACGGCAGAAACAAGCCGAAGGAGATCGCCTCTTGCGAGGGATGATGGAGATTATTCGTCAATCTGTCGGCCTAGAAGAAATTCTGCAATCGACAGTTGATCGAGTACAAACCCTATTGGCCATAGACCGAGCCTTCATCTACTATTTCAATCCGGATTGGAGCGGTACAGTCGTCGTCGAAGCACTCCATTCTAGCTGTCATTCTATCCTGGATCAGCCCATTGAACAGTGTTACACCAAAGATCAAGTCACCTTCTATCAACAAGGAAAATTCAGCCAAATTGACAATTTAGAAACGGCTGAACTTCGAGATAAAGACCGCAAATACCTGAGTCAACTTCAGGTGCGATCGCAACTAGTCTTTCCCATTCAACTGGGAATCCCCTTAACTATCCCGATCCAAAATACCCCCTTTCCATCCAATCAGTCTAATTTACCGATCGCCTCCCATCACTACCACCTGTGCGATACCTATCTCTGGGGACTCCTAATCGTCCATCAATGCCATCAGCCTCGAAACTGGCAACCCTGGGAAACCCAACTGCTCAAAGACATGAGCAGCCAACTGAGCATCGCCATTCAACAGTCCCAGCTCTACGAACAACTCAAAGAAGCCAATCAAGAACTCAAACAACTGTCTGCTTCCGATAGCCTCACCCAACTCTTCAACCGTCGCCGTTTCGACCAAGTGCTACAAAAAGAATGGCGAAGACTCGCCAGGGAGCGATCGCCTCTCGGTCTAATTCTTTGTGATATTGACTACTTTAGACTCTACAACGAAGCCTATGGTTACCTCAGTGGTGACTTTTGTTTACAACTGCTTGCTGATGCTGTGCGCCAAGCTCTCAAACGTCCCGCTGACTTAGTCGCTCGGTATGGGCCAGAAGAATTTGCCGTCCTTCTCCCCCATACCGACCTATCGGGAAGTTTTCATGTCGCCCATATGATTCAAAACAACGTCATCAACCTAGACCTAGAACACAAAACCTCTCCCGTTGCTTCCACTGTTACCCTCAGTATCGGAGTTGCCGCTCTAGTTCCCCATGTTGATACCCAACCCCAATTTCTACTCGAACTCACTCGTTATGTTCTTGACCAAGCCAAACGCAACGGTCATAACCAAATTGTGGTCGCCAATTCCTCCGTCCTGCTCGACTTTTAACCATAACCGGTAAACTAGAATAAAGATTGACTTAACTTCTGAAAATCTCCCTATGCTCAAGCGCTCTTCCGTAGACAGCCAAGAATTAATTTGTCGTGCTGAGGAACTCATTAATGCCGCATCCAACCGCTATCGCATTACCGTACAAGTAGCCCATCGTGCCCAACGTCGCCGCTACGAAGAATTTGATAGCCTTGACGATCCCAAAATGAAACCCGTCATTCGAGCGGTAATTGAAATGTCTGATGAGTTAACCCAACCCGAAATCATTGGTGAATGAAACAAAGGCGTTTTTTTCTCATTGGTTTAAGTTCACTAGGGCTGATGGCTTTATCCTTCATGCCCTTAAAGTCAGTTTCTCCACCCGTGGCTCTTGCCCAGTCTCGCATTCGCCCCAGGGATCTGTGGCGTTTAGTGTATGAACAACTCCCAGACTTTCCCCTAGAAAATCATTACGTTAGCCAACTTCAGGGAGAAGCCAAGCCTGATAATACCTTAGTTGAGAGATTGATTCGTTATCATCTCTATGTCAAAGGTCGCACCCCCCAATATCGCCTAGATTGGAAGTTAACCCTAGCTGATTATTTGGGAGCTAATGAGGTGATGTACGAAGGAGTTTATCCCGGTTCAGATTTGCTCAGAGATAATCCATTAGAGGGAGACCGCCAAGCGATCCAAAATTTGACGCGATCGCAACGAAACGCTTTAATTGATGTCCTAGTTGGCATTTATAATCCCCAAAACAACCGTGATTAAACAAGGCTCTCAATGGCGAGTCGGCTGGAAACCCGAACAGATCGAGTATCCCGCCTTGCTTGGTGGTGCAGATTGGGCGATCGAACTAAAGGCTACAGAACTGCAAGAATTCCAGCGCCTCCTACAACAATTGATCCATAGCCTAGAGCAAATCGCCCCCGAACTCATGGAAGAAGAAAAAATCACCTGTGAGGCCGAAGGGAACTTTTTGTGGATGGAAGTTGAAGGATATTCCCACAGCTTTAGCCTCCATTTCATCCTCAATACCGGTCGTCGAGCCGAAGGAACCTGGCCGGCTGCAGTGACTCCAGAAGTCATTCAAGCTTTAAATACGTTAGAGGGGTTTTAATTTTCAAAATCCTGTGTTATGATAGAAATCTGTGACCGGGGCGTAGCGCAGCTTGGTAGCGCACCACTTTGGGGTAGTGGGGGTCGTGGGTTCAAATCCCGCCGCTCCGATTGTATTGAAACGAATAATGGACGGGGTTTTCACCCACAACACCCACTACCCCAAGTGGTGGGGCTGCCTAAAATCTGCCTAAAACCACCATAACACCTCCAAAAGTAAGGGGCAAGAAATAGGTCAAATGGGTTAGATAGTAATTAGAGTTTTCTATAG
>NZ_JAGHZN010000053.1:0-60453 GCF_017746735.1 Roseofilum sp. Guam
CCATAAATATCCAAAGATAATGGTCATGATCTTCATCAAATACTAAGCAACTTTCTCGGCCTAGATGAGATGAACCAGACACCCATTCATGATACCCAGTCAAAATCTTCTTAATTGAGCAACGATAATGTTCTAGTCTTTCCATGCTACAATTTCCTCTTTATCCATATCAACCACAATCAAACAGAGTTGGTTTAGTTTGGTTACTTCCTGAATAGATTCTCTGCTAAAGAAGTTTTTGTAAATACTATCTTTAATTGCCAGATAAATTTCATATTCTGGTTCGGTTAAACCAATAAAATTGCGGTAAAGAATATATTGTCCCAGAGCAATTTCAAAGTCACGCATCAATGAAGGACTAAGAAAGCTTTTAATTTCAACGACAATTTTACGATCGCGCTGTTCTGCTAGAATAGTCTTCTCTGCTGAGAGATCCGCGAACAATTCAGCATCTTTATATTTAATCTTGTAAGGATCGGCTAGAATTGTCCAACCGTCCTTGATTAAGGCATTTTTTACAGCATCATGGTAAGTGTCTTTAGCTGGCATTTTCCTCCCATGTGTGAGTCGAGGATACTGGTATTATAGCAAAGGCGATCGCCCCCACACCCCCCTCCTCATTATCCCTATCCCATTAAGCGTCACGGTTTAGGCGATCGCAAACTCCGTAAACTTCCGGGTTTCGGGGGAATGAAACGCCAGTACAATGTCCTCTTTCGGTACACCTTCTTTGATTAGCTCAGTCGCAATACCGTCCTCTGTCCAATCTTCTTCTATGTAGATTTTCTCATTTTTGATCCGAATGTGAACATGAGTATTATTAATTCTTTTCTCATTCACCCAATCTATAGACATCCATAGATAGTGGTCTCTATTTTCATCGAAGATTAAACAAGTTTTATATTTCTTTTTCTGCGAACCATTGGCTAGTTCATTATATTCTGTTAGTATTTTTTGAATCAATTGACGATATCCCATCAACTTATCCATTGTACAATTTCCTCCTTTTGAATGTTGACAATCAACAGAGATATTTGATTTAACTTTACAGCACCTTGAATAGATTTCCTTTGGAAGAAGGTGTGATAAATTTCATCCTTGACGGCTAAATAGATTTCTTGGTATTCATCTTGAGCCAATTGAATCATATTTCTATAGAAGATATATTGCCCTAAAGCATTTTCAAAATCTTTAATTAAGGATTGACTGATGAAAGTTTTAATTTCGATAATAATTTTGCGCTGCCGTTGTTCATTTTCTATAGCTTTTTCTACAGCTAAGTCGGGATAAAGTTCAACATCTTCATATTCAAGGGGATAAGGATCGGCAGTGATTGTCCAACTGTCCTTGATTAAGGCATTTTTTACGGCATCATGGTAAGTGTCTTTAGCTGGCATTTTCCTCCTATGGGTGAGTTCAGGATGCTGGTATTATAGCATCGCCCCCACACCCCCCTCCCCATTATCCCTATCTCAGTGAGTATCAGGGTTTAGGCGATCGCGAAGTCCGTAAACTTCCGCGTTTCAGGCACGTAAAACGCCAGCACAATGTCTTCTTTGGGTACACCTTCCCTTGATAGCTCAGTCATAATGATAATACTCTGATAAATATAGGCAACAAGTTTTTACTGGTTGCCTTCTTGCATTACAAACTAAAAATTAGGAGATAAAAGCTAACAGATTCACCCTTCGTAGAACAATACCAAACAAGAAATTTACTTCTTTGGTAATCTCGCCGATTGGCGATAGAGCAGGCGATTATAAGCTAGGTTGAAGTAGTTTCTCCCTCGTTACAGTTAGCCTCAAGACATAAGCGGCGATGCACCGCTCTTGATAGCAAGGTAGTTTACCTGTGTAGCAATTATCCCCATTTCTTAGAATAGCACAGTTAAAACTCAATTGTAGCTACATCAAAATAAATCTTCCTTACTTATACTGGTCGGATCATTTATATTTACAAAGTAATTTATTTCTTTATTAGTTAAGCTATATACTGCCTCGGTACTTTTGAGATGATCGAGTAATTCTAGTAAGTTCTCTTCTGTCAAATCTTGAAGAGATTGTTTTCCATAAGTTTCCTTTAAATATTTACGTCTTGTAGAAGGACTACAGTCAATTCTTTGGAATTCGGAATAAATCAAAGTAATGATACTGGACTGACTAATTTTGTTTATGTTCACAGGATGTTTTTCTTTAATTCTTTTAACTTGTTCTACAAATAGAACTCCCTTGTCTGGATTAACCATATACACAAAATTAGAAAATCCCTCGATGAAACGTAGCAGATCATAATTTCTATAATGTCCCCAATGTTTTCCAAAAAACCCCTCTTGTTCAATCTGATATAGAAGGGCACGGAATCGTTTTAGAGTCTTCCTAGAGATGTTTAATTTCTGATTCACTACAATTCCAGTTATTTTTTGCTGTTGATGTTTTCTCATAACTCTGGTTTTTGATTCATGAAGAGTAAAACCTTCTGACCTCACAATCGATCTAACACCTTTGAAAATATTAGTAATATAGTCCAGGCTTTCCCCCGATGCTGAAAAGCTTAAATCATCAGCATACCTGGTATAAATAAAGCCATATTTATTAGCCATCTGACTCAACCGTTGATCTAAATTACAACACAGCAAATTAGTAATTCCTGGGCTTGAAGGAGCGCCTTGTGGTAAACATCTTTTTGTCCAGCAAACTAACTCATAAGCTTGGCCATCTAATTCTATATTTTTGATAATAGGCTCAGTACATAATAGCCCGAAAACAATTGAAGCTGTTTCTGAATAGCCCAGTGATTTAAATAATTTCTTAACTCGCCGGTAAGAGATAGTAGGAAAAAAGTCTTTTAGATCAAAACTAATGATAATATCTTGGTTAACATGAGGTCTTGCATTGGTTAGAATTGAATGTTCTATCTTAAATCCATGAGCAGCATCATGAACTTTGATTTTGTCTAAAATATTGTTTTGAATCCATTTTTGAGCTTTCTTTAGCATTTGATTAGGCGCTGATATTTTTCGCTTTCCTCCTATTTTCTTGGGTATTTCAAAACTCTGATAATGATATTTATTTCGAGAAAACGCTAGACACCGGAGATAACCCACAGAAAATCCCATTAAACGCGCTATATCTAGATGAGAGCTACATAGTGGCAAATTTTGTGAAAGCAATTTTTTACGGTCAAATTCTGAATTTTGAGATCGCTTTAGCTCAAGTGTTTGAATTTTTTTTAGACGACTAAAAAGATAATCTTTGATACTAGTTAACTTTGATAGAAGATCGCAATAATAGTCATTAGCATCGCTATCATAACCTACATATAAATCATGATCGGGTGGATCGTCATACCAGTTTCCATCTTCATCTATCCAAAAAAGGTTTTGATACTCCCTGAAATCTAAAGCGTCATTATTATGATTTTCTGGACAGTCGAGTGTTTTTGATGGAAATAATTCGACTAATATTTCTTCCAGTTTGTTACATAGTTTACTGTATTCTTTATCCTTCAAAATAGCTTCAGCCTTACGAAAATTTTTGATCGCATTTTCTTTTTGATTGAGGGCTAGATAAATCGAACCACAGTAATGATAAGCACTTGCTAAATTAGGGTTCACACTAATAGCGCTATTGAATGCTAAAAGCGCAGTTTCGTAATCTTTGGCTTTGTAACATTCAATTCCTGTTTTAAGCAAATCATTTATATTCATCAGTAATGTGACACTTGAAAGAGGAGGTGAGCCGTCATCCGACTCACCCCAACTATTATACTACACCACAGCCTCCTCTAACTTGGGCATCTGTTCTACAGGAATGACGCGACCGAAATCCTCGAAATCCTCAATCTCATTGAAGTTCAGGTAACGGTACAAGTCAGCCTTGAATGGATCGACCTTCTTGGCAACAATATCTAAATACTCCTCCACCGTGGGGATTTTACCGAGAAGAGCGCAGACGGCTGCTAACTCAGCCGAGCCTAAATAGACTCGCGCACCTTTACCCATGCGGTTATTAAAATTACGGGTAGAAGTCGAGAAAACCGTGGCATTATCTTCCACGCGGGCTTGATTTCCCATGCACAAAGAACATCCCGGCATTTCGGTTCTCGCGCCAGAAGCGGCAAAAATACCGTACATTCCTTCATCGCGTAACTGTTGTTCATCCATGCGGGTTGGAGGACAGATCCACAGGCGACCTTTTACCGTTCCTGCACCTTCCAAAATCTTCGCGGCGGCGCGATAATGGCCGATATTGGTCATACAAGAACCGATGAATACCTCATCAATTTTATCCCCAGAACATTCGCTCATTAACTTGACATTATCTGGGTCATTGGGAGCGGCAACAATGGGTTGTTTGATCTCGCTTAAATTCACCTCGATACTATCCGTATATTCGGCATCTGCATCGGCTGACATTAACTCTGGGTTGGCCAACCATTGCTCCATTTTGGCAATGCGACGAGTTAGAGTAACAGCATCCTCATATCCCCTGGCGATCATGTTTTTCATCAGCACAATATTCGATCGCAGATACTCAGCCACAGTCTCCGCACTTAACTTAATCGTAGAACCAGCGCAAGAACGCTCTGCCGTGGCATCCGTTAACTCAAAGGCTTGCTCTAACTTCAAGTCCGGTAAGCCCTCCATCTCCATAATGCGTCCATTGAACACATTGATCTTGTTCTCTTTGGCGACAGTCAGCTTACCCTGTTGCATGGCTACCCAGGGAATGGCGTTGACGATATCGCGCAGGGTAACCCCCGGTTGCAACTCTCCCGTAAACTTGACTAACACCGACTCTGGCATATCCAACGGCATCACTCCCAGGGCTGCCGCAAATGCGACCAACCCCGAACCGGCGGGGAAGGAAATACCCAGAGGGAAACGGGTGTGGGAGTCGCCCCCCGTGCCTACGGTGTCCGGTAAGAGCATCCGGTTGAGCCAGGAGTGGATGATGCCATCTCCCGGACGCAGAGCAACCCCGGCACGAGTCGAGAAGAAGTCGGGTAAGTCCTTGTGGGTTTTGATGTCTACCGGTTTGGGATAGGCGGCAGTATGACAGAAGGTTTGCAAGGTTAAATCCGCGTTGAAACCCAAACAGGCGAGTTCTTTCAGCTCATCCCTGGTCATCGGTCCCGTGGTATCCTGAGAACCAACCGTCGTCATGATCGGTTCGCAGGAGGTTCCCGGACGCACGCCAGGCAGTCCGCAGGCTTTCCCGACCATTTTCTGCGCTAGGGTGAAGCCTTTCCCCGTATCGCTCGGTACGCTGGGACGGGTAAACAGGTCACTGGTTTCATACCCCAAAGCTTCACGGGTTTTATCCGTTAAACTGCGACCGATGAGTAGGGGAATACGCCCACCCGCGCGCACTTCATCGAGGATAGTTTCGGGTTTCAGAGCAAATGTGGAAATGACTTCTCCCGCTTGGTTGGTAATTTCTCCTTTGTAGGGATGGATGGTGATGATATCCCCAGTGTTCAGGTTGCTAACATCGCATTCGATGGGCAGTGCGCCAGAGTCTTCGGCGGTATTGAAGAAAATGGGAGCAATTTTACTACCGAGGATGTATCCTCCTGCCCGCTTATTGGGAATGAAGGGAATATCATCGCCAATGTGCCAGAGAACAGAGTTAATGGCAGACTTGCGGGAGGAACCGGTTCCCACAACATCGCCCACATAGGCGACAGGATGGCCGTTTTCTTTCAGTTTGGCAATGGTTTCCAAGCCTTCTGGCATCCGAGACTCTAGCATGGCTAGAGCGTGGAGAGGAATATCAGGGCGGGTAGTGGCGTGAGGTGCAGGAGAAAGGTCATCGGTGTTGGTTTCGCCGGGAACTTTGAAGACGGTGACAGTAATGGCTTCAGCTACTTTGGGACGACGGATAAACCAGACGGCATTCGCCCAAGCATCGATGACTTGTTTAGCGTAGGGGTTGACTTCCGAGAGTTCTAGGACTTCGTTAAAGGCATCGAAGACGAGGGTGGTTTTGCTCAGAGCAGCCGCTGCTTCACTGGCCATGCCGTTATCATTGCTTTTGAGGATATCAACGAGCGATCGCACATTATATCCTCCCACCATCGTCCCCAGCAAGTCGATCGCCCCCTGATGGGAAATCAACGGACACTGGATCTCATCCTTCGCAACAGCCGTTAGGAACCCCGCTTTTACGTAAGCTGCCTCATCGACTCCAGGCGGAGTGCGATCGCGCAGTAACATCAGTAACTCTTCTTTGAGTTCCTCTGGTGGATCTTTCAACAGTTCGCACAGTTCAGAGGCTTGAGGGGCATCCAAAGGAAGGGGAGGGATACCGAGGGCAGCCCGTTCTTGGGCATGTTGACGATAGTCATCTAGAAACATATGGGTCGCTCTCCTGATTCGTTTCTCTAATTATGAAGGAGTTTCCCAGTGTAGCGTCTCCTGGAGTCAGGAAAACGTATCCTCCGATCCGTAATGGTTATCCATTTCATCAAGCAGAAGGAGAAGTCTAGCGTTTCGCACTAGGCAATAGGGACTCTAGCAAAAGCTTGCAGTGATTAGGGTTTAAGGCTTTAAGCTGTAATCTATAGAAGAGAGAATAGCTCTCTAATACTACTTAGAGCTAAATCGTACATAATCTGTGGTTGTGGCACAATAAGAAAGTCAAGCCGCCCTGGAAGGGCGGGGTTTCAAACCCAATTTTCCCGATGAGCTTTTTATCCAAAATTTGGGGAATAGTGGTCTCGTCAGCAATGGGTCGTATTATTGCTCTGAGCCTATTATATGGACTCACTCCACAGGCAATAACTCGCGCCCAAACTGCAACATTTGACCCTACTCCCCAAGTCACCATTATTGACGATGGCCGTAACTATAGCTTTGAAGCCGGGCAAGGCATCTATCGCGTGCGTTATAACTACACCGGTAAAAACTGGACTCATGCCGATGTTGCTCCCATTCGCATCAACACCAACCGTCCGATCGCCATTTTACCCATTCAGTACACCAGCAACTCCATGCAACCTGGAGCTAAAGTTGATGGCTACCATGTAGGACTCTATTGGAATACGGTTACGGCTAATCAACTCTATGAACGCTTAAACGCCCTCGGATTTTATGTCTTGGTTCCCACCATTCAAATGTATGGCGAAAATCTCGACGGGTTTCAAGCCTTAGAACACTTTATTGCGGGTGTACATAAAGGGAATCGCAATGTACAGACTATGATTTTAACCGCCGATGCCCATGTTGTCAGTGAAGCAAACCCCTTTCCAGGGGCACAAATGCTCGTTACGGGGTTGCATCAGCGCGATCGCCTATGGGAAAATCGGATTCAAGCCAAACTCCAACCCTTCTATCAACAGCAGGGTTTACGCAACATCGGTCCCAGAGTTCGAGGTGGAAAAAGCGATCGCGAAGGTCACTCTCTTGCTTGGCATCCCTTAATTGAACGCGCAGCCGAATATAATCCGCATGTCGCTATTCTAGAAGTTGCCCAAGCCAGGGAAATTATTGCTAAAGCCAGATCCTGGGAAGCCGCTACCCAATGGGCGACTCCCGTATTTGATGCAGTAGCCGTAGCCATGGCACAACAGGCTTGTCTAAACGGCGCAGTACTCCCTCAAGTTTGTGAAGATACAACAAATTAACCATTCCCTATTCCCTAAATTATGCGATCGCAGTGGCAAAATCTCCTAGAAAACCTCGGTATTTGGGATGGCTCCTTTACCCAACTTTCCCCCCTGGGCATCGTTGAAAAAGATACTCCCACCGTCGTTACCTTTGAAGGTAGAGATAACAACCAAACCGTTTATCAAACCGTACAACGCTTTCCCCCAGGAGAAACCCCACCCCCAATTCTAGAACTTGAATATAAATCTCTCCATCGCAACCTTCTCTTCTTTGACAATGGGCACTTTTCCCAAGGCAGCGCCCACTATAACCCAGTAGGCACTTTTGGGGGTGAATTTGGCTTCATTCACGAACAGCGCCGTTTACGCTTTGTTATCCTTTATCAAAAAGGCTACCTGGATCAAATTACCCTGATTCGGGAAAAACTCCGAGACACAACCGTTCCCGAACGTCCCCCTTTAACGATCGATCAACTCTTAGGAACCTGGGAAGGAGAAGCGATCGCTCTCTATCCTGACTTACGTCCCCCAAACTATACTCGAAGCACCCTATCTATTTCACGAGAGGGTAATCAAATTACTCAAACACTCAAGAGCGGTGATATTTCCCTGACCTCAACCACGACCTTAGAAGGTTCAAGACTAGAATTTACTGGAGGATCTCAACCGGTACAAGTCCTCTTACTCCCCGATGGGAGTTCTACCACGACTCCTATTCATGTGGAATCTAGAAAACCCTTCTTTTTAGAGGTGGGATGGTTAATTTCCCCTACTGAGCGCCTACGGTTAATTCGCAGTTACGATGCTCAGGGGGCATGGCAGCGTTTAAGCTTGGTGAGGGAAAGGAAAATATGAGTAGGCAATAGGCAATAGGCAGTAGGCAATAGGGAAGCACTGTATTATTGGAGTCGGTGGGGAACTTCTAAGCCATGGTCAATCATGGTTTGCGTGTTTCCCATGACTTCCACTGTCGGCCCATCTGTAATGATGTTACCGGAGTCGAGGAGAAGCGTGCGAGAGGTGACTTCTAGGATTAAATCGAGGTCATGGGAGGAAATGAGTAGGGTTTCTCGGGACGCTTGGAGGAAGTTGATTAAACGTCGCCGCGATCGCAAATCGAGATTAGCACTGGGTTCATCATAAATGATCGCTTGGGGATGCATGGATAACACAGAGGCAATGGCCACCATGCGCTTTTGTCCCCCTGATAGATGATAGGGAGAGCGATCGGCTAATTCGGTCATTCCAGTTAAGCTCAAGGCTTCTTCAGTACAGGCTTTCACGCGATCGGGAGACAGACCCATATTTTCTGGCCCAAAGGCCACATCATCCCAGACAGAAGCCGAAAAGAGCTGATCGTTGGGATTTTGAAATACCAAACCAATTTCTGGCCGAAACTGTCCCACCTCAACGGGTTTATCCCAGAGTCGAATCTCTCCGCTCGTTGGTGATAAGATCCCACACAAACAAAAAAATAGCGTAGTTTTTCCAGCGCCATTGGGGCCAATTAACCCTACCCGTTCCCCTTCTCGAATGGTGAAATTGAGGTTTTGCAGGACGTTGGGTTGGTCAGGATAAGAAAAATTCAGATTAGAAACAGCGATCGCCAGCGCTTCATCAACTCTCATCCGTTCTACTTCCTCAACTCAAGAGTGGCGCTCTGCCAACCAAGATACTAAATCCTCAACTCCCGTAAAATCGAGCAGCGCTTCCCCCAAATCTTCCAAAACTTCCACAGATAAAGACTGAATCTGCGCTTCCAATTCCGGAGAAAGCGCCCCCACTCGTCGTGTCAATTGACGAGTAACTAAAGACACGGCTTCACCTTGCCGCCCTTCTTCGTGAATTTCCTGATAAATCACTGACTCGCGCATCGTCTCTTTCCTCAATAGTTGTCTGATTAACTTTTTCTCAAATCTCAAACCCGCCAGTACTTGACTACAAGCTAGGACATCTGCTTGTTGTTGGCTCTCCTCGATTGTAGCAACCCGATTAGCCACTTGCTGTAGTAACTGGCGCGGTTCAGTCGTTTTAGATAAGGTGGCCAAGGGTAGCAAACCGGGAGACGATAGGAGTAAATTGGGATCTTGTTCCCAGAGTCGAATTACCTGATAAGGATGTTGGGTTTCTCCGTCCTCGTACTTGGAGACCAAAGCTTCCTCGGAAACCATTTCTCGTAAGAAAATCACCACTTGATGCACGGAGACACCATATTGCCGTTTGAGTCTCACGTAGTAGTCGAGCATCCGAAACGGTAGGGGAGGTTTAGAATAGGGACGGGTTTCAAACTCGATGTGTAGAATTTGATTACCCGCTTTTAAGAAGGTGACAGAATCAGCGCGGATGGGTTCTTGTATTAGTTCGGTTTTGAGGACTTCAACGGGAGTCAGTTGCGCTAGGGGAAGCAACCATTTGATGAAGGACTCTGGGAATTTTTCGGCGAGGTATTTGCAGGTGTTGTCGTAGGCCAAGGGAGTAAAACCGGGTTGTTTTAACTTAATTAAAGATAGGCGGCTTGACAGGGTGGGCACTACCCACCCTAACAATTGACTGACCATTGCCTAACTTCTGCAAGCCGTCTATTCAGCCGTAGTTGCTAACACGCGATCAGCAATTTTATCGGGGACTTCTTGTAAATGATCGTACTTCCAATCAAAGAAACCGACTCCCATGGTGAGAGAGCGTAATTCAATAATAAAGTTTTGCATTTCAGCTTGGGGAAGATACGCAGAAGTTTGATCCCATCCTTTCCAAGAGTCGAAGGGTTCATAACCGAGAATTTGACCGCGACGACCACTGAGCAGTTGCAAGACTTTGGAGGTAAATTCCGTGGGTGCAGAAATGGTAATAGCGGCGATCGGTTCGAGTAAGGTGGGTTTACCTTGACTCATCCCTGTGTTCATGGCTAACCGAGCTGCTTGTTTAAAGGCTTGTTCCGAACTGTCTACACTATGGTAACTACCATTGGTGAGGGTAACCCCCACGTCAACCACAGGGAAGCCTAGAGGCCCTTGGCTCAGGTATTCTCGTACTCCAGTTTCTACACCAGGAATATATTGTTTAGGCACGACTCCACCAACGATGGTGTCATTAAAGGCAAAGCCTTCTCCCCTCTCCAAGGGGCGGATATTTAAGTAGACATCGCCAAATTGACCGTGACCGCCACTTTGATGTTTATAGCGTCCGTGAACACTCTCAACTGTTTTACGGATGGTTTCTTTGTAGGCAACCCTGGGTAAATGGGTGGCCATGGGGATATTGTATTTACGGTTGAGTCGCTCTAGGCTGACTTTGAGATGGATTTCCCCTTGTCCCCAGAGGATGACTTCATGGGTGTCTCCATGTTGTTCCCAATAGAGGGAGGTGTCTTCTTCTAGGAGTTTGTTGAGAGCAGGGGTAAGTTTGACTTCGTCTTTGCGGTTTTGGGGGGTAATCGCCATAGCATAAACCGGTTGGACTCTATCCGCTTTGGGTAGTCCTTCCACATTTTTCGTTGGCGATAGAGTATCTCCTGTGTACACCCCATCCATCCGTGCTAGGGCCACAATTTCTCCAATTCCGGCTTTGGAGACTGAGTGTTGTTGCTGTCCGAACAGGCGATAAATTCCACCAGGGCGGACTCCATTGAGGACTAGGCCTTCCGTAATTTCTCCTTGCCAAACACGGATCAGAGACATTTTTCCGCCTTGGGGAGTGTAAAAGGTTTTTAAGACCTGGGCAATGGGGGTATCGCTGTCTAGATCGACTCCACGCCGCTTTGAAGTGACATCTGGGGAGGGCGCTTCCCGTTTCAGGGACTCCAGGAGCGGACGCACGCCATAGCCTTCGGAAGCCACACCGAGGAATACGGGCACGATCAAATCGGCTCCTAATTCCATTTTCAGATCTTTGACGATTTCTTCTTGGGAGGGCTGGATATCTTCGAGCAGTTCTTCGAGTAGGTGATCGTCAAAGTCAGCTAGGGTTTCAAGCATCTGGGTTCTCGCCTGAGTTTCAGAATCTTTGAGGGACTCTGGAAGGGGAACCGGATCGGCAGGGGCATCGGGGTGGTAGTGGTAGGCTTGTTCGCTCACTAGGTCGATATAACCGATGATTTTGTCTTGAGCGGCGATCGGGAATTGATGGGGAATGATGGGCCGTGAAGATACAGATTGTAGAGCGGTAAGCAGAGCGGAAAAACTGGTTAGGCAGCGTTCTTCGTCAGTGCAGACGCGATCCATTTTGTTGATGAAGACAAGATGGGGAATTTCCCAGTCGTCTAGGAATTTGAAGAGAGGAGCCAGGGTGAGGATGCGATCGGGTTCGGGTTCGCAGACAATAATGGCTGCACCTACGCCGACAAGAGCGTTGTAGGTTTCTTGGGCAAATTCGATGGAACCGGGACAGTCGAGGAATGTGAAATGAATGTCTTGATAGTCTGTGGAGGCAACATTAATTTCAACACTCATTTGTTGCGATCGCGCTTCGGGCGATCCATCTCCAATGCTGGTTCCGTCTTTTGTCGAGCCTTTGCGCGATAGTGCGCCGCTGACATATTCTAAACTTTCGAGCAGCGTGGTTTTACCACTCATGTAAGGGCCAACAATGGCCACATTACGGCTGCTCAATACTCCTGTTTCTTTCATAATATTCTCCTCAATTCTTAAGGTAAAGGAGGGTATGATGGGCATTTTTTATCCTTTGTTGTCGGTATGCACCATCACTTCGTTATTTTTTGAGGTTACCTCTTCTGCATCGAGATTGAACAACTCGCAATCTCTTTTAAAGCAATTGGGGTACTTTTTTGAACTAAAGTGAATGAGTATTAGTTTTGATGAATTTTTGTCAACTTTCTTGTCGTGCTTCACCCGAGAGAGATCGGTGGACATCTCCCCATCCCCGTATCCCCCTATCCCCCGATTCCCCTATCATAGGTAAAGAGTGATGACCTTTGAGAGATTAGAAACATGGGAAGCGAAACGATCGTATTATTATCGCGGCGTGAAATCGACAAAATGCGGAAAGCAGGAATCTTAGCCAGTCAGTTACTGGATCACTTAGCACCCATGGTGCAACCGGGAGTCAGTACCTTAGAGTTAAATGATGAAGCCGAGCGCTGGACTCGTGAAAATGGAGCCATTAGTGCGCCGTTGGGATATAATGGATTCCCTAAATCCATTTGTACCAGTGTAAATGAGGTGATTTGTCACGGTATCCCCAATGCTAAACAAAAACTCAAGGATGGCGACATTATCAATATCGATGTGACTCCGATTCTTGATGGCTATTATGGCGATACATCGCGCACATTTTTTGTGGGAACACCCTCTCCAGTCGCCAAAAAGTTAGTAGACGTGACCTATGAATGCATGATGCGCGGGATTGCTGCGGTCAAACCAGGGGGGAGAATTGGAGATATTGGCGCAGCGATTCAAGAGTATGCAGAAGGCCATGGGTTTTCTGTCGTGCGCGATTTTGTCGGTCATGGGATTAATCGTGAATTTCATACGGCTCCCCAGGTTCCTCATTATGGGGTAAAGGGCAAGGGCAAACGCTTGCGTAAAGGTATGGTATTTACAATTGAGCCGATGATTAATGAAGGAACTTATGAAGCGCAGGTTTTAGACGATAATTGGACAGCCATCACGAAAGATGGCAAGCTCTCTGCCCAGTTTGAACATACGATCGCCGTTACCGACAGTGGAGTAGAAATCCTTACCTTACCAGAATCTAAAGACGAGTATAAAAGTGCTTAGGACGTTGGAGCAATCCCCAGACTGAACGGATGGGGATTCTTTGAGTCAGGTCATGGAGAATGTAGCGGAAACAGTCGAGTTGAGTACATTGCGAGTTATTCTCAATAAGCTTGTTTTTTTGCAAATCAGTAATTCGAGCTTTATAATTTTGAGAACACCATTGTTTTTGAGAGTCTCTCATGTCTCTATATACTCCCACTTCCCTCAAAGCCGAACTCAATTCCAAAGGTTGGCGCTTAACTCCACAACGGGAAACGATTTTGCATGTTTTTCAGAATCTTCCTAGGGGAAACCATCTGAGCGCCGAAGAACTCCACGATCTCCTCAAACAGAGGGGTGAGAGGATTAGCCTATCGACTATTTACCGCACGGTGAAACTGATGGCTAGAATGGGGATTATTCGGGAACTGGAACTTGCTGAAGGTCACAAACATTACGAGTTGAACCATCCCTATCCCCATCACCATCATCACATTGTCTGCGTTCAGTGCAACCAAACCCTAGAATTTAAGAATGATACAATTCTCAAGCAAAGCTTAAAACAAGCCTCGAAAACCGGTGTACAGATGATTGATTGTCAACTTACCATTCATGCCATCTGTCCAGAAGCAATCCGTAAAGGCTGGCCAGCCATGTTACCCAGTAGTTGGTCTTGTTCGAGGGCGATCGCCTCTAGTAATAATAGTTTAGAAGAGATCCAAGAACAGTTGCATCAAGACGATCAAGAGTCTGAGTAAAACCGAATCTCATGTGTAATCAACTGCCCCCCGAATTTTGGCACGGCATTCAACAATTTAATCAACAAGAGTTTTATGCTTGTCACGATACCCTAGAAGCCATTTGGCTAGAAGCCTCTGAACCCGAACGCACGCTCTATCAAGGGATTTTGCAAATTGCTGTCGGTATTTATCATCTCAGTAATCAAAATTTGCGGGGGGCGATGATTTTACTTGGTGAAGGTATTGGCCGCTTAAGTCGCTATCAACCAGAATACGCCGGATTAGATATTCGCCAACTGCTCCTGCAAAGCAAAACGTTACTCACTCAACTGCAAGAAGACAGTCTTAATCAGACGGATCAGCTAGATATTGCTCAATATTTTCAACTATTTCCCAAAATCGAGTTAAGCGATCGCACTTCTTAAACTTGACGCAGAAACCATCATTCCCCCTTTTTTGTGGAAAGTGACAGAAGAAGGGAAATCCTGTCCTACTGACTTGCAACAAATCCCAAGTACTGCGATATACTGAATAGCTATTCTCTAAATAAAAGTTATTAAGAGCCTATTCAATTAAGAAAGACTCTTAATTAAGATTCGCTGCTCCTCTCACTCCTGGAAATCTTGTAACGTTCAGTAACACTGTAAAGCCTATAAAACCGACTATTTGGCGACTTTCTCCAGAGAATGTAACGATATGTGAATTTTATTCCCGAAAATTGCCTCTATCCCTATAATTCAATTTAGTGAAAATTATTCTCATCTGATAAACTCTTTTTCCCTTAGTATTCTTGCATGAATAGAGGGTATCGAGTTCTCATTTGCGCTGTTGTTTGGATACTTGAGGAATGCAAATGGCCGTATCAATCTTCTGGAAGCCAGCCTTCCAAGCCTTGGGCTGGTCTCCAGGCGACAATCCTCAATCTGGGGCCCCCTTACTCGAAGGAAATACTCGATTTATCGACTTTTCCGGGCGATTATTAGGAGCGCATGTTGCCCATGCGGGTTTAATCGTTCTCTGGGCAGGAGCCATGACTCTGTTTGAGCTTTCCCAGTTTGATCCCTCGCAACCGATGTTCGAGCAAAACCTGATCTTGCTGCCTCATCTAGCCACCCTCGGTTGGGGGGTAGGAGACGGAGGACAAATCGTGGATCTCTATCCCTACTACCTGATTGGGATGCTACACCTGATTAGCTCTGCTGTCCTAGGAGCGGGTGGAATTTACCACGCCGTTCTCGGGCCGGATACTTTGGATATCAAAGGATTTGGCTATGACTGGAAAGATGGCAACAAAATGACCACGATTCTCGGCATTCATCTCCTATTACTGGGAATGGGAGCGGCACTGCTGGTGATGAAAGCCACTCGCTTTGGGGGCATCTACGATCCCCTCATTGAACAAGTCCGCTTGGTGCAACCCAATCTCGATCCTGGACAAATCTTTGGTTATCTCGTGGGGATTAGTCCCGATGGCTGGACCATGACCGGCATGGCCAGCGTGAATAGCTTGGAAGATGTGATCGGAGGTCATGTCTGGGTGAGCATACTCTGCATGAGTGGGGGGATTTTTCACATCGTTTCTAAACCCCTCGATTGGGCCAAGCAAAGGCTGGTGTGGTCAGCAGAAGCCTATCTATCTTACAGCTTAGGAGCGCTGGCGATCGCCGGTTTCAGCGTCGCTTGCTTTGTCACCGTCAACGACATTGCTTATCCCAGTGCCTTTTACGGCCCGGTTGGTGAATCCGGAATCCGAGCCGTCCTCTCAAGCGTCCATGCCGCTCTTGGATTTATCGCCCTTGTTGGTCATATCTGGCACGCCTATCGGGCCCGCATAGCGGAAAAAGGAGTACGGTTTAACACGTTCTTTGACTTCGTAGCCAAAGATGTCACCTTAATCGTACCTACAGGCTTACAAATACAACAATCTGAATAGGAGGAGTGTATCTTATGGCAGTTGCCACTGACACCATGCAAGCCATTCCCTGGCGAGCCGGGAATGCTCGTCTGGTCAACCTTTCTGGAAAACTATTGGGCGCTCATGTAGCCCACGCTGGACTGATTGTACTCTGGGCCGGGTCAATTACCCTCTTTGAAGTATCGGGGTATAAACCCGATCAATCTCTGTACGAACAAGGACTGATTGTTCTGCCCAACCTCGCGCGCTTGGGTTGGGGAGTCGGAGAAGGAGGTCAAATCGTTGATACTTATCCCTACTTCGTCATCGGGGTTTTGCATCTCATCAGCTCTGCGTTCCTGGGAGCTGGCGGAATATTCCACGCCCTCAAAGGGCCGAAGACTCTGGAACAAAACTTTCCCTTCTTCGGCTATCGCTGGGATGATGCCAACAAAATGACTACGATTCTTGGTATTCATCTGGTCTTACTCGGTATAGGCGCGTTTCTCCTTGTGGCCAAAGCCACGATCTTAGGAGGAATTTATGACCCTGTAGTACAAAATGTGCGCGTTGTCAGCAATCCTACCTTAGACCCCTCCGTGATTTTTGGTTATTTCTTTGGCACTCAAGGAAAATACTGGCTAGCCAGTGTGGACAACTTAGAAGATGTCATCGGTGGACATATTTGGATCGGTGCAATCTGCATTTTTGGTGGAATTTGGCACATCCAGACGACTCCATTCTCTTGGGCAAAAAACCTCTTTGTTTGGTCAGGTGAGGGCTATCTTTCGTATAGCATCGGTGCGGTTAGCCTAATGGCCTTTATCGCTACCTTGTTTGTCTCCGTTAACTCCACGGTATTTCCCATAGAATTTTACGGCCCTACCTTATCGTTAACGTTCGATCGCTTCCCGGTGTTTACCAGCACGGATGGTGCATTAACTGTACGGGTTTGGCTCGCCAACGCTCATTTTTGGCTGGGCTTCTTCTTTCTACAAGGTCATCTCTTCCATGCCTTGCGAGCAGCAGGATACAGCTTTGTTGAAGGCCGCGTCATTACATCGACACGAGGACAGGTAAGTTGACATGACCAGCGCTAACTTAACTTCTGTAGCGTTTCCAGGAAGTTCTCCGGAAACCGACTACGTTAAAGATTCTGTTAATCCCTATTCCTGGTGGGCGGGTAACTTCCGCTTTGTCAATCTGTCGGGTAAGTTGCTCGGCGCTCATATTGCCCATGCAGGATTGATTGTCCTCTGGGCTGGGGCAATGACGTTGTTTGAACTCTCACGCCTCGATCCTGACTTGCCCATTTATAACCAAGGTCTGATCTTGTTGCCTCATCTGGCAACATTAGGGATTGGAGTGGGAGGTGAAGGACAAATTATTGATACCGTTCCCTATTTTTCCATTGGTGTGGTTCATTTAATCAGTTCTGCCATTCTGGGAGCTGGGGGGATCTATCATGCAGTCCTTGGCCCGGAAACCCTGGATGTAAAAGGGTTTGGCTATGACTGGGAAAATGGGGGTAAAATGACGAGCATTCTCGGCATTCACTTGGTGTTGCTGGGAATGGGGGCGCTGTTGCTAGTACTGAAGGCAACTGTAGTAGGAGGATTATACGATCCGGCGATCGCCGATGTTCGCTTGGTCACCGATCCCACACTCAATCCCCTAACCATTTTTGGCTATGTGGTAGGCATTACCCCCGATGGCTGGACACTGCAAGGTATGGCCGCAGTAAACAATCTAGAAGATGTGGTGGGCGGTCATGTATGGATCGGTCTCCTCTGTATTTTAGGTGGAATTTGGCATATTTATACCCAGCCTACTGCCGTGGCTCAAGGGCTGTTTGTCTGGTCGGGTGAGGCTTATTTGTCTTACTCTCAGGCGGCTCTAGCTTACATGGGTTACTTCGCTGCCTACTTGGTTTGGGTGAATGAGACGGTCTATCCTTCCGTATTCTATGGCCCTGCTGAAACCTTAACGGTCGATGGCACCATCACTGTGCGGACTTGGTTAATGTTGTTTCATATCATTTTTGCCAGTTTGCTCTTAGCTGGTCATTTTTGGCACGCCCTGAGGGCACGGGCGATCGCGGCTGGGTTTGTCTTCAGTAACATGAAATTCAATCCAGAAGCCTTATTTGGGGATACTCAATTTAACCAACCTTTATTTTCAGGGATCGTGCAACCCTACGAAAATGATTTCCAACAAGGTAATCTGGCTACTCCCCTAAACACCAGTGAGATTAGTCTAACTTGGGTGAAAAATCTCCCTATTTATCGAAAAGGATTATCTCCCATTGCCCGAGGATTAGAAATTGGCATGGCCCACGGTTATTTGCTTCTGGGCCCATTTCTGAAACTAGGGCCCCTGCGCGATACAGATTCCGCTCTTTTAGCCGGATTCGGTAGTGCCTGCGGTTTAGTTCTGATTCTTAGTATTTGTTTGTTCTTATATGGATCGGCAATCTTTCAACCCGGACAAAAACCACGAGGTGTTCTACCCGATAACATCAAAGGCTACAAAGATTGGAGTTTATTCACTTCCGGCTTTCTAGTTGGGGGTTTAGGTGGCGTTATTTTTGCCAGTTTCATTTTGCTCGAAATCAGTCGAGCTGGACTGACCTAATTCCCAAAAGTCCCCCTTCTTCAGGGGGATCAGTATCCCTTTTTGACAACTCAACGGACAAAAGTGTGACATGAATCTTCCCCTTTTAACTTATCCACTGTCGAGCCAAAATCAGCGAGTCAAAAACTATGAAATTCCTGGGGATGAACAACCGAGGATTTACAGCGCTGAAAACTTGCCCAAAGGAACAGAAATCGATGAAATTATTTGGGCGGGTTATCGACAGGTGTTTAATGAACAACAAATGATCGCGTTTAATCGCCAACTTGCTTTAGAATCGCAATTCCGTCACGGCGAAATTACCGTGCGCGGTTTTATGCGCGGTTTGGCTCTTTCGGATTCGTTTCGGCGCTTGAATTACGACACCAATAATAATTATCGGTTTGTCGAAATGTGCATTCAACGCTTTTTAGGACGTGAAGTGTATAATCCTCAAGAAAAGCTGGCTTGGTCAATTGTTTTAGCCACCAAAGGATTGCGCGGATTTATCGATCAGTTGCTTGATACTGAAGAATATCAAGAAAACTTCGGAGATGATATTGTCCCGTATCAACGGCGGCGGATTTTGCCCCAGCGATCGCAAGGTGACCTTCCGTTTGCACGGATGGCCCGTTATGATGCCTCTTATCTGCGACAATTGCAAAGGTTAGAATTATTGAGAACTTTTGGCAATGGAGTCCAAGATCGCAGTGCCGCAGTTTACCGTTGGGTGTTATTGATTGTTCCTACACTTGCTGTAGTAATATTGATTACAACTTTGATCTTTGTTGCTGCTCCTCAATAGGGTCTGAGTTCTCCAGTTGTTTTATATAGATGGTTAATCGGGAAACCTTGCATTTTCAAGGTTTCCCTTCTTTCGCTTAACTAACTTTTACAATCTTTAGTGCAACAGGATTTTCTGTAGGATAGGTGTTCAAAGTCACGACAGTCAATCGCCTCCTCTGTTAATGCTTTAGACGGGTGAACGGTACATTTGAGATAATGACAACCTGTAAAATACACACAATAATTGCAAGGCACAGAATGCAGCCGTTTCATCTGAGGGATGGCTTTTTGAAAGGCTGCAACCACTGCTCCGCAGAATCCAAGAAATAAGGCTGATAAGGCTAGAGGACATACTGATTCTATGGCGATCGATAAAGTCTGTGCCAGAGTCGTTTGGAGCATCTATCTATTTCCTCAATCTGTAATAAATTTTGTTGTTCATCCTCATCTGTGTCGTGAGGTTTAACAAGATCATTATTGCAAATAATTCTAAATAAGTCCAGGGCGATGACCATTAAAAATCCCCCCTCTGTATGAGAGGGAGGATCTTATCGATGTTGATTCGTATTGGCGATACGTACAGTAAGTTACAGCACTTAAGGGGCTAAAGCATTACCCCGGAGCAAGCTACCAATGGTTTTCGCAGTAATCTTCATTTGGATCAAGGGATTCGCGGGAACCACGGTTTTGTACAAGTAGCTGTCAAAGGTTAGCCGTTGTACGTCCTTATCGGAACACATTTCGACAAAGGCTTCGCGGGTGGCATCGCTGCGATAGAAGACCTGTTGCAGGATATCGAGTACCTTGTAGGTCAGGCCATATTTCTTATCCCAGCGTTTGATGTAAACCTTGAGATCGTCTTCTGTGGGAATGCGTTGACCGTTGTTGGAAAATTCGACGATCGCCTCTGCACACATACGACCGGACTTGGCAGCAAAGTAAATTCCTTCTCCAGAAGACTTGGTTACGGTTCCTGCGGCATCACCCACGAGGGCAACCCGACCGCGTACTCGATGGGGACGGGGATGTTCGGGGATG
The DNA here is from genome assembly GCF_017746735.1 of Roseofilum sp. Guam. Taxonomy (NCBI): domain Bacteria; kingdom Bacillati; phylum Cyanobacteriota; class Cyanophyceae; order Desertifilales; family Desertifilaceae; genus Roseofilum; species Roseofilum sp. Guam. The sequence continues at coordinate 20,394 of NZ_JAGHZN010000053.1, forward strand.
GGGTGGGCTTCCACCTTGATAATTTCTCCGCCAACCAAGCGCTTGGCAGCACGAGCGCGAATTCCGGCTTGCAATTGTTTAATTTTGGCTTGGTTAACTTTCATCGTTCCCGTTCCGACAGCCACATGGTCGTATTTGGGGAATACCCAAGCGTAGAAGTCTGGCGATACATCGTCTCCGACATACATTTCTGCCAAGTCTTCATAGTAGTTCATTAGATGATCGGGAATACGGATACGCTCTTGGAAGGCGATCGCGTAGTTATAGTCTCCTGCTTTAATCGCTTTAGCGACTTTGGAGTTTGCTCCATCTGCACCAACGACAACATCAACCTGGAGAGTTTTCGCCACTCCAACCGTGCCTCCCTGAGAATGGTCACTATAGTGCAGGGTATAGGGATCTGTGCTATTGGTGGGAATTTCCAGTTTCTGAACTGTTCCGTTAATTAAAGTAGCGCCCAGTTCGGCTGCGCGATCGCGCATGAAGCCATCTAGCACTTCCCGGCGACACATACCAATATATTCGTCTTCCCGCTCTATATTAATATCAACTTCTCTGTTAGATGGCGAGATCATTTTCATCTTTCTTACGCGCCGATCAATAATCTGAGGCGGTAAGTCAAATTCACTGACCATACAGAGGGGAATAGCTCCACCGCAGGGTTTCGCGTTGTCTAGCTTACGCTCAAACAGATAAGTTTCAATCCCTGCCTTTGCTAGGGTCTCAGCAGTGCTTGAACCTGCTGGCCCCGATCCTACTACAGCAACCCTTATACCCAAAGGTTTTCTCCACAATCGTTACACAACACGGATTGAATCGTACCATTTTCTGGGGGTTTTCTGGGCCAGTTGGGGCGTAATGTAACTAAACTGCAACAGAGTTTAACACAATGATACGAAATATGTGAGGGCACTGATGGTTAACATAAACCCATCGTTACATTAGCGCTTCGTGCTGTCATCAATTCTTGAAAGACAAGTTGCTCAAGGGGTTCTATAGCGTTTTTAAATGAAAAGCAGACACGGTATAGGGGCAAACAGCCATTGCCCCTCTTGATTACGATTAGTTTGGTGAATCGACAAGATATTGCCCTCTCTCACAGGAGAGGGACTTTCCTTGCTTAATTCTGAATTAAGACAATCCCACTAACGTTTCACTCAACTCCCATAAACGTTTTGCCTTTTCCATATCACTTCCTTCGGCTGAAAGTTCTTGTGCGAAGGCTTGGCGGCCTTCTTTTTGGCGGTTTCCCCAACTCCAATGAACTCCAGATTGTTGATATTCTGGCTCGGCCATTACGTCGGCAACCCGTTCTCCAGCTAATTCTTGGGAAACATAGCCACCGGTAATATTCTTTTGAAATAGGGGGAAAATTGTACGGAATAGGGGATAATGATTGCGGAATAGAGGCGTATCTGCCACACATCCGGGATAGAGCGAATTGAACACAATTTGAGTCGATTCATAATAGCGGCGATGGAGTTCACGGGTAATGAGCATATTACAAAGTTTGCTATCTTTGTAGGCTTTACCTGATTTAAATTTCTTGCCATCAATCATAGAAATCGGGGCTTTAAATCCTTGTTCCAATCCTTTCATATCGCCTAAATCAGGAGGGGCAGGGATGGGAATTTTACCTCCTAGCTCTTTCGTATTTGCTGTTACTGTTCCCAGGATAATCAGGCGACGGTTGGAGAATTTAGACTGAATCAGATCGTCTAAGAGTAGGTTGCATAGAAGAAAATGACCCAGGTGGTTCGTGGCGACACTGACCTCATAACCATCTACTGACCGCTGGGGTTCTTTCAGCAACGGTAGATATACTGCCGCATTGCACAATAGTACATCTAGAGCGCGTTTACTTTCATGGAAGGTATTAACAAAGTTACGCACACTCTGTAAATCTGCTAGATCTAAAGGAATAACTGTATACGCATCCTTGGGAATCTCCAATTCCCTAGCCGCCGCTTCAGCCTTCTCTAGGTTACGGCAAGCCATGATAACATGCCAGTTATCCCGTTTAGCCATAGCCTTAGTTGCGTATAAGCCGACTCCAGAGGATGCGCCTGTGATGATTGCAGTTAAGTTACGTTTTTGTCCCATATGGTTAATTAAACTCGATTGACCCAAGTTATGTAAGATTTGGTCTAGATTTATTTAGCATATGGGGAAAAGGGGGCGATCGCAACCGCTCAAACCAGCAATTGGCAATTTCTGATCCTAGATGAGAGGATCAACATTTCAGCAGGATCGTTTCCTAGAATATTTACTTTCCAGACAAAAATCACCTGAATTCGCATGTTGTTTATGTATTTTTTCCATGATCAACCTAAAGATAAAAAAATAGGTATGATAGTATTGGGTTATGTTTTTTTGGGATATAACCCTGCTCTGATCCCGTTCTCAGAGATACAGACCATTTAGTTAAAAGTCAACTAATCTCCTCTTAACATGAGCCAAATTCTTGATGCCTTATCTCAACTGCAGTCTCAGCGTTTAGTCTGTAGCTATAAAAACGGAACTGAATCGATTCAGATTGCCCGAATTACCAATATTCCCAACTGGTATTTTGAACGGGTGGTATTCCCCCAAGAATACCTGTTATTTGAAGCCCCTCCTTCTGCACATCTGGAAATTTATCAAGGGCATGAGCCAGAAAATGTCAAGTTAGTGACTGAGATATTATGCGATCGCCTCTGCATCAGCGAACCTGAAGCTCTGGCTGTTTAAATCTGCCCCTGAAAGCCCTATCATAAGGCTGAAGAAACTAAGGGCCCTCAACTACGGATGCAAACGAATTCCCCATCATTCACCCCTGGCACATTAAGTGACCGAATTCGCCAACAAACCCAGTATGCTTTAAGTTGCGGGGCCCTACATCCCATCCTCACTGACTACGAAATCATCGAAGATCGGGGTATTCCCTTTCTCGTCAGAATTATTTCTAACCTAGCCCGCAAAGAAGCCCAAAAACGCAAGCAACAAGTCTCTTCAGAGTTTAGCAAACCGGTTAATCCATTTTTGCCCTGCGATCGCGACCTCTTCGTTACCAATATCTCCCCCACCCACCACTGTCTGCTCAACAAATATAACGTCGTAGGCCACCATATCCTGATCGTCACCCGTGATTTTGAACCCCAGGACAATTGGCTCACCCTTGCCGATTTTCAAGCTTTATGGTTCGCCCTAGCGGAAATTGACGGTCTCGGATTCTACAATGGTGGCACGGATGCCGGGGCAAGTCAACCCCACAAACACCTACAACTCGTTCCCCTTCCCCTGATCCCCGAAGGCATTGCCATTCCCATCGAGACGGTATTCGACTCCAAATCACCTCAGAGTAGTCCCTATCAAAGCCATCAACTGCCCTTTCCCCATGCGATTCGCTTTTTTGACCCTGAGATAATTAACAGCCCAGAAAACGCCGCTCAGGTGAGCCTTAACTGCTACTATCAGCTCCTGCGGCATGTGGGACGCTTAGAACAAGACAACCCAGGCATTGAACAAACCGGAGCCTATAATTTACTGCTCACCCGCCGCTGGATGATGGTCATTCCCCGCTCCCAGGACTCTTGGCACTCCATTTCCGTTAATTCCCTAGGTTTTGCTGGAGCTTTATTAGTCCGAGATGCTCAAAAATTGGCACAATTAAAAAAAGTAGGATTAATGAATCTACTCCAGCAAGTTTCAGGATTCTAAAGTTAGAGGATAAAATCATGGAATTTATCAGTCCCAAAACCGATTTCGCCTTTAAGCGTATCTTTGGCTCCCAACAAAGTAAAGATATTCTGATTAGCTTCTTAAACGCCCTGATCTATGAAGGTCGCTCAGAAATTACTGACCTAGACATTATCGATCCTTCTAATCAAAGTGACATTAGAATCATCAAAGACAGCTATCTTGATGTCAAAGCCATCTTAAGCAACGGGACTACAGTACTGATCGAAATGCAATTATATAACACCCCTGCATTTAAAAAGCGAGTCTTATATAACTGTGCTAAAACCTATGGCAATCAACTCAGTGTTGCCCAAAGTTATACGCGACTGCAACCGGTGATTTCCCTAACGATTGTCGATTTTCCTCTGTTTCCAAAGGTTGACCCCATTATCACTCACTTTTCTTTAAAGGAAAAAAAATTATCATTTGACTATCCAGGCGAACAGATCGAACTCATCTTTGTAGAATTGCAAAAATTCAATAAATCCCTAGAAGTCTTGGAAACCTTGACTGACAAATGGATTTATTTTATGAAAGAAGCACCTAATTTACAGATGATTCCCAGTCGCCTAGAAGAAGTGCCAGAAATTGGCAAAGCTCTAGAAATTGCTAATCGAGCTAATTTAAGTCCAAAGGAAGCAGAAGAGTTACACCAAAATGAAATCTGGCTGCTAGACCAGCAAGGTTACGCGGTGCAAGCGAGAATAGATGGACTTGCACAGGGACGGGAAGAAGGACGGGAAGAAGGACGGGAAGAAGGACGGGAAGAAGGACGGGAAGAGGGAGAATTTTTGGGACAACTTAAATTAATATTGCGGTTACTCGAACAGCGTTTTGGAGAGCTGGAACAGAGTCTGAAAACCCAGATAGAAGAGTTGTCTTTATCTGAGCTAGAGTTACTCAGTGTTGCTATTTTTCAATTAGCTGCTCTGGAAGATTTATCCCATTGGTTAGCCGATCATTCTAATGGCAATGAGGCATAATTTAGAGATCGTCTTTGTCTTTGTCCTTTTCGGTTTCTGTGGTGTAGGATGAAGAGTGTTCTGCTGCTCGTTGGATTTGAGTCTCTCCTTGACCATAAATCAAACGTAAGGGAGTGAGCGAAGTAGATTCTTTTTTAGGTTCTCCTCGGCGACGTTCTGAGGTGCGCTCTTCTGCTGTGTTTTCGGCAATCACTTCGTAGAGAATAGCCTGTTTATTTTTTTGAGAACCTTTCCGCAATACTCGCCCTAAGCGTTGAATATATTCGCGCTTGGATGCGGTTCCAGATAAAATAATGGCAATGCGAGCATCGGGAACATCAACGCCTTCGTTTAAAACGTGGGAAGCGACTAAAGTTTTATATTCTCCTTGACGGAAGCGGGTAAGCATATCATGGCGTTCTTTGACGGGGGTTTGATGGGTAATGGCAGGAATAAGAAGAGTTTGGGAAATTTGATAAACGGTGGCGTTATCAGCGGTGAAAATGAGGATTTTTTCGGGATAATGTTGGCTAAGGAGGTCTTGAAGAACCCGGAGTTTACTATCAGTTGACAGGGCGATCGCCTTGGCCTCACGATGTGCTAACATTGCCCTACGACCTTCTGGAGACCTGCAACTGGCGCGGACAAAGAGTTGCCAGCCTTTCACGGAACCGAGGAAAATGTTAGACGATCGCAGAAACTGGTTCCTCTCTTCAATTAATGCTTCATATCGCTGCTTTTCCTGTTGGGACAATTTCACCTTAATTTGCACCACCTCATGATGTGCCAAAGCCTTACCTGATAACTCTTGCGCGGTTTTCTGATACACCGTTGCCCCCAACAAAAAGGCTAAATCTTGGTGTCGTCCGTCCGCTCGCTCTAACGTCGCAGTTAAGCCTAACCGATAGGGGGCGATCGCATATTCAGCAATCACGCGACTAAACTCAGTCGGTAAATGATGACACTCATCGCAAATGAGTAACCCATAGCGAGACCCCAACGCCTCTGCATGAATCGCCGCACTATCATAGGTTGCCACAAGAACAGGAGAGCGATCGCGCGATCCGCCCCCCAATAACCCCACCTCCACATCCGGAAATGCTGCCTTTAGATGGGCATACCATTGATGCATTAAATCTAACGTTGGCACAACAATCAATGTCGTTCGGGGGGTAATCTGCATGGCTAATTGAGCTAAATAGGTCTTTCCCGCAGCCGTCGGCAGAACCACCACCCCCTGACGTTGGGCATCCCGCCACGCTTGCAGAGCTTCCACCTGGTGGGGATAGGGAGTCATTTCTAAGGCAGGAATTAACTCTACGGGGTAAAATTCTTTGGCTCGATCATCAAATACAGCCTTTTCCTCCCACAACGTTTCCATTAACTGGCGATAATGAATCGCCAAAATACGAAACTTTTCTACCCGATCATCCCAAGTAGCATAATCAACCCAAGTTTTTCCCTTCGGTGGGGGATGCAAAATCAGCGTACCGCGATCGTAAGTTAATTTGGGGATACGAGTCATAGACCTTCATCGATTCAACCTTGACCATCTTTACTCATTATATTTCCTTCGTTGTTGCGCTTTAGCACTAAAGCACAACAATGAAATCAGTTTTCTAATGCACTACATTTAGAGCGATCGCAACACAATCATAGTATCGATAGAAATATCGATAAAAATTTAACATTTATGATCCTCGATTACTATGAAGGTATCCTGAAGCTCAGTGGTCAGCATGAAGAAATTATTATTGTCCGTGCAGGGGGGGATCATTGAACGCATAGACACCATGGATCCAGGATTTCCCATTGGTTTAGATTCTGACATTTCCCCCTTTCTTGCTGAGGAGAAAATTTACCTCAAGCCTGGAGAGATCGTACTTCTTTATACGGATGGTGTCACGGAAGCGGAAAATGTAGATGGAGTACACTATGGAGTAGATCGTCTGTGTCAAATTCTCAGTCAAAATTGGCAAAAGTCTGCAGAAGCCATTCGACAAGATATCATTAACGATGTCTTGTGTCATATTGACCAGCAGAAAATCTATGACGATATCACCTTATTGGTGTTAAAACAACGATAACTGTTGATCTGGATACAAAGCCAGTCTATGAGTGTTGAATATTCTATCGAATCTACTATGTCCTATCCTGAACTGTCTACCACTAGAGATGTTTCCTCTCAATCTCTCAGTCAATATCAACCAGAACTTGAAAGCTTGCGTCAGGAAATTAGGATGCTCAAACAAGAAAAAAAAGACTTAGAAATTCTCTTAGAAAATATGATAGAACATTCAGATACAGTAGAAAAACTGCTTCATGAATCCAATCGACAACTGAGAGCAGAAGTTTTGGAACGTAAGCAAGTAGAAAAAAAACTTCAACGCTCGACCACTGAACTGAATCGTCTTCTAGAAATAGTCTCTAGGGAGAAAGAAGATTTGGAAATTATTTTAGAGGCGATTACTGAACATGCAGATTTTATTGAAGAGCAAAGCCATCAAGAAAGTATTCATGATAGTTTAACTCAACTATATAATCGTCACCACCTCGAAGACGTCTTAGAGCGAGAACTCAATCGTGCTAAAGGACATCACCTCTGCTTAGGGGTAGTGATGATTGACATCGATCATTTCAAAGTATTTAATGACACATTTGGTCATGATGCCGGAGATAAAGTCCTCCAAGCCGTTGGTCAATGTTTACGAAAGCAAGTGGAACAAATAGGAATTGCATTTCGCTATGGTGGAGAAGAATTAACCCTCGTCCTATCGGATCGCAATCTGGAGGAGACCGCCGAATTCGCTGAACAAGTGCGGCAAGAAGTTAAAAACCTTGAAGTTCATCATCAAGGACAACAATTAGCTCCAGTCACCATTTCCCTTGGTGTTGCTTGCTATCCTATGCATGGATCTACCCCTAGAGAATTAATCAAAGCAGCCGATGTGGCCTTGTACCAAGCAAAAAAAACAAGGCCGCGATCGGGTCATCCTTTACCCTTAACTTCCTTGATCTCAAAGCAAATATCCATAGTACAATGAACAAGTCCCGTCTCATTTATCCAAATCTAAGGAGAAAAAAGAAACGCTATATAGAATATATTTAAATCCATAGAGCAAGAAAAATGGTCAAAGGTGAATTCAAAAATGGCAGAAACTTTTGGTGACTATATCGACGACTTACCGGAGAGTCCAGAATACTTAATTATTGGATTTTCCCCCAGCTCTGTTCCCTTAAAACAGCGTTGGCGCAACAATGGCTTATCAGCAGACTTCCTCGCTGACTATCTGACTACTTTTTTCCCTGCCAAAGATGATATTTCAGAACAACAGCAAGCAGAAGTCAAGAGTGCGGTCAGCTACATTGCCAATGAATTATTAGAAAATGCCATGAAGTTTAACGACGAAACTTCAGAATTTCCGATTAGTATTCGTCTGCAAGTGCGAGAAGATAAAATCATCTTTACAACCTCGAACAGTATCCCCCGTCAAAATGTGAATAAATTCCAAACGTTCTTGAAAAAAATAGAGCAAGGCGATCCTCAAACTCTATACTTGGAACAACTCGAAAGTAGTGCCCAAGAAGAGAGCAGCTCTAATTCAGGATTAGGACTGTTGACCATGCTTAATGACTACTTTGCCAAGTTGGGATGGAACTTTGAAACGGTTCCCGATCATCATGGTGTAATTAAAGTAACTACTATGGTACAACTCCCCATATAAATTGATTAGCACTTAATCCTGTTTAAGTGTAGTTAAAGACAATCAAAAATAATTATAGACACTAAGGAGAATGAATGAATGACTATCGAAATAAAAACAGAGGACTACAACGTATACTATGATGATGAAACGAAAACCATTAGTTTTCAAGGCTCTCTACGGTTAAGTGGCATGGATGAATATGCCCCGATTGTACAAATTTTAGAAGAGATTGCTGAACAACAGCCTCCTATGATTACGTTGAATTTACGAAACTTGGAATTTCTGAATAGTTCAGGGATTAGTATGCTCTCGAAATTCGTAATTAAAATTCGTCAGAAGAAAGATATGGCCATGGTCGTCAAAGGATCAAAAGGGATTCCTTGGCAAGGAAAATCTTTGAAAAATTTACAACGGTTAATGCCTTCGTTAACCTTAGAGCTGGAAGAACTTCAAAGTTAACCTTGGCAAGATGTAGACATGAAATAAAACATTTGGACGGTTGTTATGCTCCCTCAATCGCCTCGTGAATTCATTGGTTATGGCCAACATCCTCCTGACCCTCAATGGCCAAATCAAGCCAGAATTGCGGTTCAATTTGTCATTAACTACGAAGAAGGTGGAGAAAACTGTATTCTTCATGGTGATTCTCATTCTGAATCTTTTCTTTCAGAAATTATAGGTGCATTACCTTTAGATGGAGTTCGTAATATGAACATGGAATCCATCTATGAATATGGAAGTCGAGTTGGATTCTGGCGACTCTATCGCCTGTTTACGAAACGCCAAATCCCCGTCACCATCTATGGGGTAGCCATGGCCTTAGAGCGCAATCCAGAAGCCGTAGCTGCAATGAAACAAGCAGACTGGGAAATTGCCTCCCATGGTTACCGCTGGATTGACTATCAACATATTGGCGAAGAAACCGAACGAGAACATATTACAAAAGCTATAGAAATCCATACTCAAGTAACTGGGTCTCGTCCCTTGGGATGGTATACCGGTCGAGTGAGTCCCCATACCCGGAGACTGGTGATAGAAGCTGGGGGTTTTTTGTATGATGCAGATAGTTATGCTGATGATTTACCCTACTGGATCATGGAGTATGGCCCACCCCACTTGGTCATTCCCTATACTCTAGATACCAATGATATGCGGTTTGCCACTTACCAAGGCTTTAATAGTGGAAATCAGTTTTTTACTTATCTGCGAGATGCCTTTGACCTCTTGTACGCAGAAGGTGAAGAGAGTCCCAAAATGCTCAGTATTGGTCTACATTGCCGATTAGCAGGAAGACCTGGACGAGCGGCAGCTTTGGCTCGCTTTTTAGATTATGTGCAACAGCACGAGCGGATTTGGATTTGTCGTCGGGTAGATATTGCTCGTCATTGGCATAAATATCATTATCCCGATGACTAGACAATGAAGATTAATACAGCTTAAGTTCTCTGTTCATAGAATCTACAACTAGAACAGGGGCCTTCTGGATAGACTGCACAACGAATTAATTCAGATAAGGCATTAAAGCGACAAGTACTATCGCCAATAATCCACCGTCCCTCGACTAAGCTTTGTTCTCTGGGAGGGGAGGACGGTTGAACATAGAGGGCAATTTTGTGTAAACGATATTGGCCCGATTTTAGGGTATAGCGATGACGACGCTCCAGAACAGTATAGGTTTTGCCTTCAATATTAAGATAGTTTCCCGGTTGGGGAGTCCAGTCGAGTTGAATTTTGCCTAAGTTCTCACGGGGATGGGTGACAATAATCTCTGTGGGCAATAAATCAGGTTCCATTGATGATCTTGATGATGACTTAATCTGCGTACAATAATCCTTTAAGGTATCGCATTGAATGAGTTATGGCCATCGGGATTTTAGATTTTTTTATAAAATGCAGATGAGCTGAAGTGATAGTCTGGGGTATCCGGATGATCGCAACAGCAATGAGAATGGTCTAAACATAGATTTTTTAGTACATTATCTAGAGCGATCGCACAGAGGAATCATGGTAGCACGCAAACATAGATTAGGGTTCTGGAAAGCGTTTTTGGGCTTAAGCCTGACGTTGGGGTTGAATGCAACGGGATTGCCAACTCAAAGTATCGAGATTGATCGAGGCCAGGTGGTAGAATCGGTACCAATGGCGGCCATGAGGGGTTGGAATAGTGCTTCATTTCCTGTGGAAAATTTTGTGGAGTATACGTCCCGGTTTGGGCCCCGTGGTGGAGGCTATCATTACGGTTTAGATTTGGCCGCTCCCTATGGTAGTTATATTCGCAGTTGGTGGACTGGAAGGGTCGTGGAAGTGTGGGAAGATAATCGCTGCGGCACAGGGATTGTGATTGAGTCAGGATATTGGGAGCATATTTATTGCCATGTCAAGGGACGGGTAGGAACCCATCAAGGTCGTCCCTATTTGATGGATCAGGCTGGTGGCATTATTCTTTGGGAAGGTCAGATGGTGAATTCTGGCGATCGCATTGCTAGAGTGGGTATGACTGGACGTACTAGTGGCCCCCACTTGCATTGGGGTTTGAAATACGCGGGTCAATGGGTTGACCCCAGCATGATTTTACTGGCTATGTCCCAATCGCGCGTTGCTGGACGATAGCGTGAATAGGGAGACACGGGGACGCACAGAAATAGCCTATTGCCTAATTGCCTATTCCCTTAACCTGTCTGGAAAATGTTTTTGACCATTCCCTTTTTCAATCCCGCAGCCGCTCGATCTAATTCATCGACTTCCCCAGGGGTTAAAGACCAACCTAATGCACCGATATTTTCTTGGGCTTGACGGGTATTCTTTGCACCAGGGATAGGAATTGTGCCTTTAGCCATACACCAATTTAATGCGACTTGCGAGGGCGTTTTGTGGTGAAATTCGGCGATCGCGTGTAAACATTCTAAAACTGGTTTAACTTGGGGTAATAACTCCTGAAATAACCCCTTACGCAGTCCTTGAGGTAAGGGGCCAGATTCTGTATATTTTCCGGTTAACAATCCTAACGCTAAGGGACTATAGGCAATCAGTTGGATGCCCAAATCATCGCAGACCGCTTTCAGATTGAGTTGGGTCACTGGAGCGGTGGATAAGAGAGAATATTGTACCTGTAGGGTGAGAATAGAAATCCCTCTGTTGTGCAAGTGTTTGACAACTTTCTGCAATCGTTTGGGCCCATAATTGGATAAACCCACTGCTTTTACTTTTCCCTGTTCATATAAATCAGCTAACCCATCTAAGAGTGCCCATTCTTGCCAAGGGGCATAATTAGCAGTAGACCAATGCATTTGCACTAAATCAATGGGTCGTTGCAAGCGTTGAGCGGATGCTTCTCCGGCTTGCACCATAGCATTTCGGGTGAAACGCCAAGGATAAGGGGCGAGTTTGGTGGCGATACAAAGACTATCTATATTGGCAGCAATACACTCTTGGGCAAATTGTCCGAGGAGCTTTTCACTTTGGCCATTGAATTTACCGGTTCCATAAGAATCTCCAGTGTCGAATAGGGTAATGCCATTGCTCACACAGAGATTAAAGACGTTTTGTAAGTCTCGATCCATGGTAGGGTCATATTGCCAGAGTAATCGATTGCCCCATGCCCAGGTTCCGCATCCCATTTTGGGTAAAGATAAGGTGGAAGTGCTTGCCATTTTTAAGGGTAAAATCTGATAAAATAATTAATCGGGATCGCAGCGAATTTCGACGAGAAAACCATCGGGATCGTAGAAGTAAATTCCACGTCCTGTGGGGCGACTGACGGGGCCGCGATCGATCTCTACTTGATGATGCTGGAGGACAGAAACGGCACGATCGAAGTCTTCTGGGGCAATATCAAAGGCGAGATGGTTGGCGCGGGTAAATTGGGTTTTAGGATTGGGGTCTGGGGGAGATAATTCAGCTTCCCAGAACAGGTCTATAATGATGCCATCGGGAGTGCGAAAGTTGGCAACTTTTCCAGCAGCGACGAGGTTAATGAGGGTTTCGGGGACTTGTTCGCCCGTGAGTTCTTCTAAGCCTAGGATTTGACCGTAAAAGTGCCGGGAAGCGTCCATGTTTTTGACGTTGAGGGCAATATGATGGACGGTTTTCAGGTAACCTTGAAGGAGGGGCGGGGAGTTCATGTTTAGATAGGTTTAGTGAATGATGGCTATGGTGTTATGTTAGAGCAGTTTAAGATTACTCGCGATCGCCTCTCGTTAGAAGAAGTGTATCATTTAGCAGAAGATCCCGGCAATGGGGCGATCGCCCTGATGAGCGGTATGGTTCGCAATCAAACCGAAGGGAAACCGGTGATGGCTCTCGATTATCAAGCCTATGAACCGATGGCTCTAGAAATCTTTAAGCAGATTACCCAACGTATTCATCAAGCCTATCCTAGCGTAAATCGAGTGGTGATTCACCATCGGTTAGGATATTTGGAAATTGGTGAAGTGAGTGTGATTATTGCCGTGGGTAGTCCTCACCGAGCAGAAGCCTTTGCTGCTTGTCAGTATGCCATTGATGCACTCAAGGAAGATGCTCCCATCTGGAAAAACGAATGTTGGGCAGATGGAACACAAAGTTGGGTGAAACCTTCAGTAGACTTCTTGCAGAAGTCCGGAAAAAGACAATAGGGGCGAAAAGTTTTTGTTTTTCGCCCCTACTGGTATTATAGCGTTTCTCTCTTCTATGAGGTACAGCTTGAAGCCTTAGAACCTAAGCTATACAAGCTATTGCAAAGCAAGCCTACGCGAAGCACTTTACTTCTCTTTTTTGTCGTTGTTGTGATTCGATTTTTTGAATTTACAAGAAATACTGGGAGGAATACCCAATTTAATATCAATGACCAAATCTTGTAGGATCTGAATATACACGCCCTCGAGTTTTTCATGAAAGCCTTTGGCCATCAAGACAGCTTTTAGGGCAGCGACTAAGAGCTGGTTATTCTCATTTTCGGCAATGATGCGCTCAACGGTTTCATTATCAATTTGATCAACAGAACCGATTAAAGTCGCATTGATTTCCGGTAAAATTCCAGCTTCAATATTAAAGCTATCTAGGCTTAAACCTAGGTCTTCTGCTAAGGGCAGAAATTTGTTAAATTCATCAATAACATCTTCAATTTTTTCTTGAGCTGCATCTGCAACTTCGGCGGCTCTTTCTTGGGCTTGGTTTTTAATTCGATCAAACATAACCTATTTGACTTCACCATAAGAGGATACCCTGTCTAATACCACGAGAGTCAATACAAGTCAAGAAAATTATCGTTAAACTTCATTAAGTCCAACGGCGGAAAAATGTGGCTTCTTGCCAAGTTTCGGCGGTAAGTTTTTCAATGGCTTCGAGTTGGTCTAAGGATAGGGATTGAAAGGCTTGGGCCACCTTAACATTTTCTTCCAGTTGAGTGACATGTTCAGCAGCAACAATACAGGAATGAATTTCAGGTTGGGATAAAATATAGCCTAGGGCTTGATCCATACTGGTTAATCTTCCGGGTTCTAAAAGTTTGCCATAGGCAGGGATTTTCATGGCTATAACACCAACATTTTTTTGTTGGGCAACGGGTAAAACTGTGGGGATAAAGGGACGGGGATGATGTTTATCGGCTGCGTTGATCGACACCAGCGTGGTATCAAAGGGATAACGGTTTAATCCTTCTACAAGAATAGCGGGTTCATGGTGTCCGGTAATGCCACTAAACCGAACAATTTTTTGGGCTTTGGCTTCTTCTAAAGCAGCGATCGCCCCATCTTGGGCAAATATGCGATCCAATTCTTCCCCAAAAGAGACATGGTGAAATTGCCAAGCATCCAAATAGTCGGTTTGCAAACGCTTCAAAGACTGTTCTAACTCTCGCCAAGCACCATCGCGATCGCGAGCAGCCGTTTTCGTGGTTAAGAATACTTGTGATCGATAGGAGGGTAAAACTTTTCCTAAATAATTTTCACTAGGACCATAACTAGCGGCTGTATCAAAATAACGAATGCCCAATTCTAGTGCCCGTTCAATAATGGCGATCGCCTCTGACTCTGCTCCATTCCAGGATAGGGGCGTTTTTCCTGCTCCTCCTAAGCCAAAAACCGGTAAGCTCTCCCCCGTTTTGCCCAAAATTCGCTCCGGTAAAGGAGTTCCTGAATTAGCCAAAACCACTGGAGAGCGGGAAGAAGAGCGACTTAGGGCACTCAGAGTTGCGCCTAAAGAGGCGATCGCGCTACTTATAAGGAAAAAAGTCCGTCGTTTCATCCCTTGACCTGCCTGCACTATTTTCTGAAATCCAGTATAATTTAACTAAAAGGTTTCTTTCGCATCTCCAGGAGTATGTCGCCTGTTCTTCAATCTGACTGTGCGATCTAATCCTCTTAAGTTTCCTATTTACCAATAGAATTGAGATGAAAACGAGTTTAGCTAGTCCATCAACAGTAAATCTTGAGCAAATTATAGAGCGAATTTTTGAAACTCGCCAAATTTCTCGCGCCGATCAAGAGGGTTTTATGAGATTATTGTTATCTAAAGATGCCCTAAGTTTTGCCGATCAACGCCAAATCGATCGAGTATTTGAAGGATTACGCCAAGGTCGTCTACGAGTGGTAGATTAAACTGCACTGCTCCGCTTCCCTAAGAGCGCTGTTTCTGACCCTTCAGTCTCAATCAAATATTGACCCAAAACTTATTCTTAAATCAGCGATCG
This sequence comes from Roseofilum sp. Guam, assembly GCF_017746735.1. Lineage (NCBI taxonomy): Bacteria > Bacillati > Cyanobacteriota > Cyanophyceae > Desertifilales > Desertifilaceae > Roseofilum > Roseofilum sp. Guam. The sequence goes on from NZ_JAGHZN010000053.1 coordinate 35,450, forward strand.
CCCAAGGGTTCGTAAATCTTTTAATTTCAACAACAAATTTTTCTTTCGCTTTGCGAGCAGCCATTAATTTCGTCATTCCTAAATCAACAAATTAGCATTTCTGGTTGTTTGTGCTTTCTGCCCACTGATTTTGTATAGCAAAAGAAGGGAGAATGAAGACATTTCCTATTGCCTGTTCCCTAAAACCACAATTTAGCTGTCCTAACTTAACCAGCTCCTTGCTATATTGCCCACTTCTTCCGGGGTCAAATCGCGCCATTGGCCAGGGTTTAAAGCTCCTACTCCTAACCCTGCTAAGGAAACCCGCACTAATCTTAATGTCGGATATCCTACCGGTGCTGTCATCCGCCGTACCTGACGATTTCGTCCTTCCGTGAGTGTTATTTCCAACCAAGATGTGGGGACGGTTTTCCGGTGGCGAATCGGTGGATTGCGTTCTGGAAGATTCGGTTCAGGGATAATTTGTACTTGGGCAGGCCGAGTTTTACCGTCTTTGAGCGTGATGCCTTGACGCAAGGGATTTAAGTCCTGGTCATCAGGAATGCGTTCTACTTGTACCCAGTAGGTGCGCGGATGGCCATAGCGCGGGTCAGAGAGACGATGCTGTAGAATGCCATCATTAGTTAAGAGCAGCAATCCTTCACTATCCCGGTCTAATCTACCCACGGGATAAACCCCAGGAACAGGTATATAATCCTTCAGGGTTTTCCTGGCTGATTTGCCTTGGGTATGGGGATTATTATCCGTGAATTGACAGAGAACATTGTAAGGTTTGTAAAACAGGAGATAGCGCTGAGGCCGATCGCCGCTAGAAGCAGATTTCATGGGCATCACTAGGGTAGTAAACCTCGATCGCGGGCAGTTTTGAGCCAGTTGGGATATTCTGTCATCAGTAGATCGTACAGCTCTTGGTCGGCGATCGCCTCTGGATCTTCTACACTGAAGAAATCTGCATTATCGATATATCGTCCCTCCAAATCATCCAAATTTTCTAAAAACTCAAATTGACTGCCGCCCCTCAAAAAGCCTAAAATGCCCCCACGCTTCGATGTGACATCTTTACTCGATTTCCCAATCGCCATAAATTGCCAGAAAATCGGCTCATAGGATGACCATTTTAACTGTTGTTCGGACGGGTCACGATCGAACGGTCGCCCATCGGTGACAAACATCACGTAAACTGGTACATTAGCCTTAAATGGCGATCGCCGATTTCCACCTCTCGCATCAGGAAAATAAGTATTTCTAATGGCTTGCAATGCGGGAGAATAGTTAGTTCCTCCTGAACCTCGATATTGATTTTGAGCTTGACCGATAAAATTATGGAAGTTCTCGACCGTCATCTCACCCATATCCTGGGAATTTCCGGCAAACAGAAAAATCTTAATCACTCCATCATCATCAAACCGACAACCGAGGGCTAATATTTTTTCCGCTAACCGTTGAATTTTCCCTGAATGATAGAGTGAGTACATAGAACCAGAAACATCTAAACAGAGGGCAACTTGCGCTTGATGGTCAGTTAAATTTGCCTTTTGCAAAGAAATATCGGCTTTTTTGACTAAATCGAATAATAGAGGTGCTTCCTTTTCCAATTTCTTCTCTAATTCAATCGCTTTTGCTCTGCGGATGGGTTCGGGGGCAGCAGGTGGAGGAGCAGGTGGAGTGGCTCCTTCTTGATGATATTGGTCTAAAAAGCCTTGTAATCCAGAATTATATCCTTGACCCAGGGCATGAAAACGCCATTGTCCTCCTTTTTGATAAATGCGACCAAATTCTAGGGCTGTTTCTGAGGTAAATGCCTCAGTTAAAGCATAACGGACTAATTCTTCCTGGGTTTGGGGATTGGAGATCGCCATAAATGCTTGGTCAACGTGACGAAAACTTTGATTTTTTGCCACTCCTTCATCAATAGTGACCACAAACACCAGTTCAGTAATCACTGGGCTAATTTGACTCAAATCAAGCATAAAGCTTTGCCGACCTTCTCGATAATCTTCTAGTCGTTGCAAAGCGCGATCGGGCGATCGGGGATTATTATAAAATACAAAATATTCTTCGGCGGGAATCAATCCATTTGCCCCTAACATAAACACTGAACCATCAATATCATATCCCGACTCTGTAGTTCTCCAACCCACTGCTATCTGGATTTTTTGTAGATCGGGATAGTTTTGGGACAGATTAAATCGTGCACCTTTAGTTAATTCAGTAGTCATAGATTGAATCTCGAATATCTTTTCTTTTTTACGATCGATTTCATATAAACTCTAACCCTATTGCCTCAAAACATAACCCAACTGTCCTAATCAACTGATTCCTTACTATAGATATTAGTCCGGTACATCCAGTAATTCAGACCCGAAAAAAACATCATAGCAATTAAGCTAGAATAGATAGCGAGTGAAGTCATCTCCACCAGTAATAAAGAACTGATGATTTCTAGCGAAATCAAGCCAATTACTATATTAGCAAGAGTTTGCCGAGTTAAGAGAGAAGATAATATTGCCCCCAGAGGAGCGCCGACCACAACCACAGGAATTGCTGCCAACCAGTAACTCCGAACAGGCTCTATAAAATCATTCAATATCCAGGCATAAAACGCAAATCCAAAAACAGCATTTGTGGCCATCAAAATTACAGAAGTTGGCGTAGCAACTCTTTCGCAAAATCGAAAGAGAATCACCATCACAGAAAAACAAAATATATTAATTCCACTACCGACTAGACTACTAATGATTCCGCCCATAGTTCCAGCGAGTAGCCAGATGATTCGCTCATTTGCCGTCCAGATTGGCATCCCTAGATGGACTTCTCTCGGTAATCGGTTTAAGGCTAATAATGTAATCCCAAAACTAGCGAGTAGAACTGTAAATGACATTTTTATTACATCTGGAGGCAAAACAGGGGCTAATAAAATTGCACCGAAAACCATACCGATTAGACCTCCAATACTGCCCCAACAAATAACCCGCCAATCGACTCGAATGCCGGTCAAGACGATCCCTATGGCGGCGGCTGTTATGCCGATACTTTGAATGGCTAAGGAAAATATTTTAGCCTCTGAGGGGTCAATATGTAAAATCTTAGTAAATACAGGAAAAATAACTGCTGCTCCTCCCAGACTTGTTCCTCCAGAAACTGCCGATCCAAAGATCATCGTTAAAGCAATTTCCCAATACTCCATAACATAAGAAATAGCTCGATTGATACCGAGTAAGCTTAACCAGATTGTCCAAACTGTAAGGGCGATACAGATCGTGACTGTGCGTTTGCGAACAGAGATCTTATTAGGGGGAGTCAAGGGTTTAGTCCTCTTAAGTTATTGAATAAAAAAATAGAGTTTTTTTTCCGACTGGGTAGGTCGAAGAGTGAACAGAAACTTCAGATTAAGCTAACACAATTATCCTAAAGGCGATCGCCGATAGGAATCAAACTCCCTTCCCTGTCATCTCCATAACCTATTACCAAGGGAAAATGCTATATGTTGACTGAGCTAGATGCTAGGGAGTAAAAAGAGTTAGAGCAACTATGGGAGAAAAGTCGATTCGCTATCCTACTGGCTGCTGGTAGGTTAACCAATCCATAGTCAGCCGATTGACCCGATCCAGATTCAAGTATTCATTTACTTCTGGGAAACTAAAATAATTGCTACTCTAGCCTATGTCCCGCTTAGTCGCCCAACATCAACATCAGAAACTAACCATGCGGCTAACTCGTAGTTTTAGTCGCTTAGAAGATTTTGGATTTAGCCTCACGGGATTATTAGTCTGGCCGGGAACAGTGATTGGAATGCATTATGCTTTGGGCCCTCAAGCACTATGGGTTTGGTTGCCTGCTGTTATTGTGGCGATCTTACTCAATCTCCAATTAGCTCGGTTGGGCAGTTATTGGCCGGAGATGTCGGGCGGCACATCCAACTACGCAACCCGCTTGCTAAAGTCTTATCCAGGTTTGGGTTTATATGCAGCCAGTGGTTACTTCATTAGTTGGGCAGCTCTGATTCCGATCAATGCTATTGTTTTGACGGATTTAATTGCAGCGCTCCTAACGCCCTATAGCATTGAGATCCCCAATACGGCTCTCAATATTGGCTTTACCTTAATTGCCTTTATCCTAGCGTTCAGTGGCAACCGCGCCCTAGCCATTCTACACCTGATCTTTATGCTGCCGGCGATCGGCTTCCTCCTAGTTTTTGCGATTCAGGGATTGGGGTGGTTAGTTCTGTCTCCGGACAGTCCAGGCTTTTTCCCCGATCGCTGGTCTCCCTTTGCTCCAGTAGAATGGGCAAAATGGTATTTAGTCGCGGTCTATGCTGTTTATGCCAGTGAAGGTGCAACGGCCTTTATTGCTGACAGTCGCCAACCCAGTTCAGCACTCCACTATCTGAAACTGACGGCTGGACTATTACCCATTGTCTATATTGGCGGCTCTTGGGTTGTGATGAGATTGGATAGCGATCGCACATTCGGAGACGATGCTCTGCTCAACCTGATCCAAAGCGCTCAGTCCTTTTGGGGAGACTCGGCTACCGTATTAATTGTATTGCTTATTGCCTTTGCCTCTTTGCTCAGTTGTGCCACCACAGTCGCCCTAAGTGCCAGGGTTCTCTACCAACTTGCTCTTGATGACTATATTGCCCCAGTATTTGGCGTGGTGTCCCGTCGAGGTGTTTTAGGCCCTGCCCTCACTGCCACACTAATCATTAGCATCGCTTGTTTAATTTGGGGAAATGTTTTGCGGATTATCTCGATCACCGGAATTGGCTATCTCGTTTCCATGATGGTGCTTCATCTAGGACTATGGCTCAATCGTGAAAAGCCGGAAGTGCTTTGGCCGTGGTGGTCTCTCGGTTTTCTAATAATCGAAACCCTGGTGCTGGTGGTTGGCGGTTTGGCTTGGAGCGTGACTGATTTTTGTGTCGGTTTAGCTATCCCCATCGTACTGATTTTAGGCGATCGCGCGATCTATCAATTGTCCTTAAAACTGCCCATTTTTCAGCCCACTTGGTGGAACAAGCGCTATCAAATGAGGCCAGCCGGAGATTTTAATGATTTTGTTGGGCTTCAAGTCTCGGTATTGATCTTTCTCGTTTGCGGGGCAGCAGCACTCGGTTGGTCGATGAGTTCTCGATTCCACTGGCTACCCCCAGAGATCCGAAATAGCGTGCTAGTGATTGTTATCTTAACGGTGGGATTTGTAGGAGTAGCGATCGCCTGTTGGACGAGCTTACCTCAAGTTGCTAGAATTGCCGAAGCCAGAGAACAAGCAGAACTTTTATTTACCATTGCCCAAGATGCCATCGGAGCGATTGACCGCCTGGGAGTTATTCGCCAAGTTAACCCAGCCATGACCGCATTATTTGAAACCGATAGACGCGACCTGATCGGCCGCCCCCTCAAAGACTATTTAAGAAATTTGCCGGATACTGTAGAAAGTTGGCCGCGACTGAGCGAACAGCAATTAATCTTGGGGGAACGGGCGATCGTCCTAGAAATGTCCACCTCAGAATTAACCCACAACTTTTTTGAAGAAAATGTCATTATTCTGCGCGATATTACTGAACAAAAACAAGCTGAAGCCGCCCTACGAAAATCAGAGTCCCAACTCAGAGAGCAAGCGCAACAATTAGAATTGAGAGTTCAAGAACGCACTGCCGAACTCCAACTTGCCAAAGAAAAAGCCGATACTGCCAGCGCTGCAAAAAGCAACTTTATTGCCAGCATGAGTCACGAACTGAGAACGCCCCTCAATGCCATTCTTGGTTTTTCCCAACTGATGATTCGCTCCCAAACCCTGCCAGAAGAACAGCAGGAAAACGTTAGCATTATCAACCGTAGTGGAGAACATTTGCTGACCTTGATTAACAATGTTCTCGACCTCTCGAAAATTGAAGCTGGACGAACCACTCTGAATCCCAAGAATTTTGATCTGTACCGCTTACTATCCGATATAGAAGATTTACTACACTTGAAAGCAGAGGCAAAAGGACTCAACTTAGTAGTAGCGTGGGAGCCGGATTTAACCCGGTATATTTGTACCGATGAACTCAAAGTGCGCCAAATTCTGATTAACTTGATTAACAATGCTATTAAATTCACAGAAACGGGAGGAGTATCGGTGAGAGTTGCACCTAGTCCCATCTACTCCAATACCCAGGTTAAACTGATTTTTGAAGTAGAAGATACCGGAGCTGGAATTGCAGAACAAGAATTAGACCAGCTCTTTGAAGCATTTTCCCAAACCACCAGCGGCAAAAAGTCCCAAGAGGGAACCGGATTAGGCCTAACGATCAGCCGTTCCTTTGTGCAATTGATGGGAGGTGAGCTGACGGTTCACTCCCAAGTTGGAAAAGGCACAGTCTTTCAATTTGATATCAATGCTATTCCTGTAGAACGAGACCAAGTCGAAGAGCGCAGACCGAAACGGCATGTTATCGCCCTCGAACCCGGTCAACCTCGCTACCGGATTTTACTGGTCGATGACAAGCCTTTGAATCGTAAGTTATTAAACCAATTGCTATCTCCCTTGGGGTTTGAACTTAAAGAAGCCAGCAATGGCAAAGAAGCCATAGAAACTTGGCACAGTTGGGAACCGCACTTGATTTGGATGGATATGAGGATGCCAGTTCTGGATGGATACGAAGCAACACGGCGCATCAAAGCGACGATTCAAGGACAAAATACGGTGATTATTGCCCTCACTGCTAGTGTCTTAGAAGAAGAGAGAGCCGTGGTTGTCTCTGCTGGCTGCGATGACTTTTTACGCAAACCATTTCGACAAGAAGAAATCCTTGAGGCTATACAGAAACATTTAGGGGTGCGGTATGTTTATGAAGGCCCCGAAGAAATTGACACTTCCAGTGCAACTTCCACAGAAAATACATTAACCCGCGAAGCGTTGATGGAACTCCCAGAGACTCTTCGGCAACAATTGCAGGAATTGTTACTCACGGGCAATCTGAAGCTGTTAGCCATAGTTCTAGACGAGATTGCTGCTGACGATCCCGCTTTAGCTCAGGCGATCAAAGCATGTTGCGATCGCTTTGACTATCAGAAAATTCTAAATTTACTGACCGAATAATATCAACCTCTATGAATAGTGAGCAAATGAACGGCGATTCAGGCAATATCTTAATTATTGATGATAGTCCCGCTAACTTACAACTATTGATGGGTTTGTTATCAGAGAAAGGATATACCGTTAGACCCATTCCGAGCGGTAAATTAGCCCTCCAAGGCATTCATTTAGACTATCCAGACCTGATATTACTGGATATTTCCATGCCAGAGATGGATGGCTACCAAGTCTGTCAGCACCTCAAAGAGGATGAAAGAACGCGAGATATTCCTGTGATTTTTGTCAGTGCTTTTGATGAGGTTCTAGACAAATTAAAGGCCTTTGAAGTCGGTGGAGTTGATTATATCACTAAGCCATTTCAGGCGGAAGAGGTTTGGGCGAGGGTAAAAAATCATCTCTCTTTGCACCGCTTACAACAGGAATTACAGCAAAAAAACGAACTTCAAGATCTAAAATTAGCGGAACAAAATGCGTTACTGCAACAGATGAATGAACAATTGGGACAGACCAACCAAGAATTGTGCCGACGCTTAGAGGAGCTTCAAGAAGCCCAACTGCAATTAGTCCAAGGGGAAAAAATGGCTACATTAGGTCAGTTGGTGGCAGGAGTTGCCCACGAAATTAATAATCCTCTCGGTTTTATTGGTGGGAATATTGGCGCTGCACAAGACTATTTGCAAGACTTGCTCGAAATTCTGGCTCTCTATCAAGAAAACACGTCTCCTCCTGAGTCAATTCTGGACGAGATTGAAGAGTTTGATCCTGATTTTATTCGGGAAGATTTTCCTAAACTAATTGCATCGATGCAAACGGGATGCGATCGCATTCAAAATATTAGTACGTCGTTGCGAACTTTTTCTCGCAGTGATGCCGGTGAAAAAGTTAAATTTAATCTCCATGAGGGTCTAGATAGCACTCTCTTAATTCTCAAATATCGACTGAAAGCTAATGAAGAACGACCCGCTATTGAGATCGTGAAAAACTATGGCGATATTCCTGAAGTGAACTGTTATGTTGGCCCCATCAATCAAGTCTTTATGAATCTTTTGTCTAATGCCATTGATGCCTTGGATGAAAGCAATGCAGGAAAAGCATTTACAGAAATAGAAACACAACCCAATTGCATTACTATAAGCACAGAATTTAGTCAAGATAAAAAATGTATAATAGTTAGAATTGCAGATAATGGCAGGGGAATACCAGAAGAGGTGAAAGCAAAAATATTCGAGCAAGGATTTACAACCAAGGGGGTGGGAAAAGGTACGGGTTTGGGACTGGCGATCACCTACAAAATTGTCCAAGAAAAACATGGTGGAACTATAGCTTTCATATCAGAATTGGGTAAAGGGACTGAGTTTACGATCTCTATTTTTGTATAAGATAACACACAAAAAGAGATCGGTTGGTGAGATCGCCAAAACCAGGTTATAGACTCTTCTGCAAGATAGTGAGGAATGGCATCGCCACGAAGGAGCGATCGCGATCTCTACTTGAATCTAATATAAAGGCTATAATCTAAATTCCGCCAAAAGTACATAGACAAATGGTCTTGAAGTTACCTGGTTATCAAATTAGGCAAAACAGACCCGTACCAACAACAGAAGTAAACTATACTTCTGAATAGAACAAAGGTCTTCTTTGGCGATCGCTATCCCTAATAAAGACTAGACCAATGACTCCAACACTTCCCGGCTATCAAATTGGACAAAACATATATGAAGGAGAACGAACCCTAGTCTATCAAGGAACACGCCTATCCGACTCCCTAAACGTCGTGATCAAATTGTTACGCAACTCCTACCCCAGTTTTAGAGTATGTCATTTCTAAAAACCTGAACTCAACTGGCATTGTCGTTCCCCTAAGCTTGGAGTGCTATGGTAAGGGTTACGCCTTGGTTATGCCCGAGGAAGGGGCTATCTCTCTCGACAAAGTAGTCGCAAAAGAGCACTTCTTAGACCTAGGAAACTGTTTAGATATCGCCATCCAACTCGCTGAAATTTTACAGGAGCTAGATCGGCAACAAGTTATTCATAAAGATATTAAACCAGCAAATATCCTGATTCAACCCGAAACCCAAAAAGTTAAATTAATTGATTTCAGCATCGCCTCCCTACTACCTCGTGAAGCGCAAGAAATCAAAAACTTCAACGTCCTAGAAGGAACCCTAGCCTACATTTCCCCCGAACAAACCGGTCGCATGAATCGAGGCATAGACTACCGCAGTGACTTCTATTCTTTGGGGGTAACCTTATACCAACTGCTCACCGGAACCTTACCCTTCAGCAGTAACGACCCAATGGAATTAGTACATTGCCATATTTCCCAACCGCCCATACCGCCAGCAGAAGTAGAAAATAACGTATCAAAGATAGAGATCCCGCCAGTAGTTTCAGAGCTGGTGATGAAATTAATGGCTAAAAATGCAGAAGAGCGATATCAGAGTGCCTTAGGATTAAAATTTGACCTGGAAAACTGTTTGAAACAATGGCAAGAAAGGGGTGAAATAGAAGCCTTTGACTTGGCAAGTAGGGATATTGCTGGTCGCTTCCTCATTCCCGAAAAACTCTACGGACGAGAAGCCGAAGTTGAGACCTTACTAGCCGCCTTCGAGCGGGTAGCCCAAGGGCAGACAGAAATAATGCTTGTTGCCGGGTTTTCCGGCATTGGCAAAACCGCCGTCGTCCACGAAGTACACAAACCAATTGTTCGACAGCGTGGCTATTTCATCAAAGGAAAATTCGACCAATTCAACCGCAATATTCCCTTTAGCGCCTTCGTACAAGCATTCCGGGATTTGATGCAACAGCTCTTAGCAGAATCTGATGCTCAGGTAGCCCAGTGGCAGAGCGCAATTCTTGCCGCTTTAGGCGAAAATGGGCAAGTGATTATTGAGGTGATTCCCGAGTTAGAGCTATTGATTGGCAAACAGCCCTCGGTGCCCGAACTCTCTGGAAATGCAGCCCAAAATCGCTTTAACTTATTATTTCAGAAATTTATTCAAGTTTTTACCACTCCTGAGCATCCCTTAGTCATTTTCCTAGATGACCTACAGTGGTCTGACTCGGGATCTCTGCAATTGATACAACTACTCATGGGCGAGAGCGAGACGGGCTATCTGCTATTGCTAGGAGCCTATCGGGATAATGAGGTCTATCCTGCCCACCCGCTGAGGCTGACTCTAGAAGAAATTGTCAAATCGGGAGCAATTATTAATACTATAACTCTCGCTCCTTTAAGGGGAGTCGATCTCAATGGCTTGGTCGCAGATACTCTAAGCTGTAGCCAAGAATTGGCTTGGCTTTTAACGAAACTAGTCTATCAAAAAACCAAGGGAAACCCCTTTTTTGCCACCCAGTTTATCAAGGGATTGCACGAAGATGGGTTGATTGCTTTTGACCGCGATCAAGGTTATTGGCACTGCGACCTGACCGAAGTGCGGCAGTTGGCACTGACAGAAGATGTAGTAGAGTTTATGGCTTCTCGGCTACACAAGCTTCCCGTTGCCACCCAGGAGATTTTGAAGTTAGCTTCTTGTATCGGCGATCGCTTTGATTTGCAGACTTTGGCGATTGTTAGCGAACTCGAGCAGATGGAAGTGGCAACATCCTTGTGGGGGGCACTGCAAGAGGGGTTGGTTTTGCCCCTAGGCCAGACGTATAAGTTTTTTCAAGAAGCGAACCGGGATGAAAGAATGCCGAATGAGGAGATCTCGGTAAGCTATAAGTTTCTGCACGATCGCGTTCAACAAGCTGCCTATTCTCTGATTCCAGAGGATCGCAAACAACTTACCCATTACCACATCGGACAACTGTTGCTCCAACAGATTCCCCCAGAAGAGCGAGCTGAGAAAATTTTCGATCTCGTCGGTCAATTAAACTATGGAATCGATTTAATCGCCGACCAAAAGCAACGCGATGAACTGGCGCAATTGAATTTAATCGCCGGGAAAAAAGCAAAAGACTCAACTGCTTATGTTGCCGCCAACAACTACCTAACCACAGGACTCTCCTTACTGGCCGGCAATAGCTGGCAGTCTCAATATATCCTAACCCTCCATCTGCACGAAGCAGCCGCAGAAGCAGCCTACTTCAACGGCAGCTATGAGAAAACAGACTCTCTAGTCGAGGTTGTCGTCAAAAATGCTAAAAGTTTGCCGGAAAAAGCTCGGGTTTACGAAATACAAATGCAGATGAATTTGGGGCGAAATAAAATGCAAGAAGCGATTGATATTGGACTCAAAGTCTTGAATCTGCTCGATATCGAGCTGGTAGATACCCTGTCTGAAAATCGGAGCCTAGAATATTTTCAGAACTTGCCAACTATGACCGATCCAGCCCAGCTTGCAGGTATGCGAATTTTAGGGGGTTTATGGTCGGCGGCATATATAGCCAATCCCGCTTTGATGCCCAAAGTCATTACAACAATGGTACAACTGGCATCTGAAGGCGGCAATTCGCCCCAATCAGCGTTTGGCTATTCTCTGTATGGAATGTTACTCTCTGGCGGTCAAGTTGATATCGAACGGGGTTATCAATTTGGCCAGACCGGATTACGAATTTTAGAGCAATTTGCAGACATCCAATTTAGCTCGAAAGTCTGTCTGCTGTTTAATGTATTTACACGCCACTGGAAAGATTATCCAGGAATGGCCATTCCGGCTTTACAGCAAGGTATTGAAATGGGTTTAGAAGCGGGAGATATTGAATATGCTTGTTATTGTGCTTTATCTTCTTGTTTTATCCCATTTTTAATTGGAGAGAATTTGCAAAATCTTCGTCCTCGCCAGCAAGCTTATATGACTTTTGTGGGACAAATGAAGCAAGATTTTCAGTTTAATGGAACCAAGATTTGGGGACAAATTCTCTTAAATTTTTTAGGGGAATTTAAGCAATCACCAGAGCTGCTGGTTGGTGAATTATTTGATGAACGGGAAATGTTTCCTGTTTTCAAGAGAACTCAAAATTTCACCCTTTTATTCTGGGCGAATTTCGGTAAGGCTATGTTAGCTTATCTATTGGGCAATTATGACGGTGCATTGACCTATTCACGAGAAGCAAAACAATATGAGGCAACAGTAGCGGGAATGTTTTGTGTTGCCCGTAATGATTTCTATTACATCTTGTCGATCCTCGCTGACTTAGACAACCTTAAAGGAGAAGATGAGAAAGTGCGAGGTTTGGAGCAGATCCAAGCCAGCCAAGACAATTTGAAGTTGTGGGTTAAACATTGTCCTGGGAATTTCCAGCATAACGACACGCTCATTGAGGCAGAAAAATCAAGGCGATTGAAAGATTATGCTGGCGCGATCGCTCTGTACGATCGCGCCATAGCCGGAGCGAAAGAAAACGAATACATCCAAGAAGAAGCCCTAGCCAACGAACTGGCAGCCAAATTCTACTTAGATTGGGACAAAGAAAAAATTGCCCAAGTCTATATGACTGATGCCTACTACTGCTACGCCCGCTGGGGAGCCAAGGCTAAGACGGACCAACTCGAAGAAAAATATCCCCAACTGCTTTCTGCCATTCTGCAACAGCCCCGTTTGCAGTTCCCGAGCGGTCAAACCCTGACGAACACTTTGACGCAAACGGCGGGTTCGACTAGCAGCACGACTAGCTCGATGCTGGATTGGGCAACGGCGATGAAAGCATCTCAGTCCCTATCGAGCGAAATGCACCTGGATAAACTGGTCTCGACGTTAATGAAAGCAGCGATGGAAAATGCTGGAGCAGATGGCGCTATTCTGCTTTTACAGCAACCTGAAAGTTGGCAGTTTGTAGCTCGATGCTCGAGAGAAAACTGTGATTTGTACTCAAACCAGGTAGCAGACGAAACCGCTCTGCCGACAAGCATCATTAATAAAGTCAAACACAGCCAAGAAGCAATTATTATTAACGACTTCTCTTGCGATACCCAGTTTGCCGGCGACCCCTATCTGCTACAAGAACAACCAAAAAGCTTCCTATGCGTGCCCATCCTCAATCAAGGTAAGCTGATTGGTATCCTCTATCTGGAAAATCATCTGGCTGTAGGAGCGTTTACAAGCGATCGCGTGGAAGTGCTCTCTATGCTCTGTTCCCAAGCCGCTATATCTCTGGAAAATGCTCGTCTCTACGAACAAGCACAACAGGCTCTCAAAGACTTACAAGAAGCCCAACTGCAATTGGTACAAAGCGAGAAAATGTCGGCTTTGGGTAATTTAGTGGCAGGAGTAGCCCACGAAATTAATAATCCCGTGGGATTTATTGCCGGAAATATAGAACCAGCGCGAGATTACCTGGAAGATTTGCTTGGACTCCTTGACCTTTATCAGCAAGAATATCCACAGCCAAGCGAAGCAATAGAAGAAGAAATAGAAGCGATAGATTTAGAGTTTCTTACAGAAGACTTACCGCAACTGATTACTTCAATGCAAGAAGGAACGGATCGCATCCGCCATATCAGCAATTCTTTACGGACATTTTCGCGCACAGATAAGGAGTATAAAGTCCCGTTTAACTTGCATGAAGGTCTCGACAGCACATTGCTGATTCTCAAACATCGCCTGAAAGCCAACGAGGAGCGTCCGGCAATTGAAATTGTCAAAGACTATGGAGAGTTGCCAGAAGTGCAATGTTTTCCGGGGCAACTGAACCAAGTATTTATGAATTTGATGGCTAATGCCATTGATGCATTAGATGAGGGCAACCAAGGATGCAGTTTTGATGAGATTGCTAATCAGATCAAGATTACCACCTCAGCAACGGTAGAAAAGGTGATTGTCACAATTGCTGATAATGGTATGGGGATGCCAGAAGAAGTGAGAGAACGGATCTTCGAGCAAGGATTTACAACTAAGGCAGTGGGTAAAGGTACGGGTTTGGGAATGGCGATCGCTCAATCAATTATCGCTCAAAAACATGGTGGTAAGATTACCTGTACGTCTCAATTGGGCAAAGGCACTCAGTTGGAGATCTCCATACCCATTGGGAACTAACCCGTTGATTCTAGAGTGTATACCATAGCCCAAAGATGAGATCGCGATCGCAGCTCAGTTGACCATGATCCCTGTGATATAGGCTACCATCATCTGCTCCATCTGGCTTTCAAAGTCGAAATGCAACCTCTCCAGTCCTTCAAACTGTGCCAGCTTGCGCATGGGAGCTGCTGGGTTGGCCATGGGCCAAAGACCCGCAGTCATTACACCAGAGGTAAATGCGATCTGCCCTGCCACATCTTCATCTACACCGGACAGGCAGTCGGCAATCACCTGAGCAATCTCATCCATCTGTGACAGGCTACCGAGCTTAATATCTCGGATTTTTTCCAGATCGACATTGTGCTCAAAAAGTGTTGAAGACAGGCTCAGAAGATCGCACAGAAACGATTGTGTGGCATATTGTTGCGCGATGATTTTAGCAAACTCCCGGGCAGTCAGTGTTCTGCCAGCCGTCGCCTCTTTGAACGCTGTGACAAACGCGCCAGTCTCTTCTGTCATCAGTGTCATCAAGATTTCTTCCCTACTGCCGAAATAGCGGTAGAGGTTGGATTTATTGACCTCAGCGCGGCGACCCAACTCATTCAGCGACCAATTCAGAATGCCATGCTCTGCACAAAGTTCACGGGCCTTGGCCAAAATCCCCGCCCTGCGCTCTGCCTTTTGCTCCGTTTGCCTTGCCCGTTTGAACGTCATGATTCACACCTCTTTGCTAATCAAACTCTTTACAGATTAGAGCGTTCTCGATAAACTCAAATTTAAGAGACTAACAGTCTTTAAACAAGAGCCTGATGGTTTTATATTTAGCAAAACACCCGACACCGCTCATTTGAGGACATTATGAAACGCCCCTCTGGAAATCTTTGGATTGATACATTCTTCCCGCGAAAATCGACCAAGATGGTTCCTGATCGAAACCTGACAGGTAAAACCGTTGTCTTCACTGGTGGCACGGATGGTATGGGGCGCATTGCCCTTGAGCGCCTCGCCTCTATGGGAGCGGACATTCACCTAGTAGCGCGAAACCCGCAGAAGACCACGCAGGTTGTTTCGGAAGTCAGGGCCAAGGGATATTCTGGTGCGCTTTCTACTGTCGCGTGCGATCTGAGTGTGCTGGATAATGTGCGTCAGGCTGCGGCAGAGATCCTGAAGAAATGTGAGCAGATCGATCTGCTGATAAACTGTGCTGGCGGCAACATCACAGAGAGACGACTATCCTCCGAGGGCTATGAGCTAAACTTTGTTGTCAATTATCTCAGCCCGTTCCTGCTAACAGAACTTCTTCTGGAGCGGGTGCAATCCACCCCTAAAGCTCGAATCATCAACCTGACCTCAGCGACTCAGCAATATGGCCACCTCGATCTAGAGGATCTCCACCGCGAAAAGAAATGGTCTATTTTCTCGACTTATGCACAAGCAAAGCTCTGTATGATAATGCACGCCGAAGATGTCGCCAAACGCTTGCAAGGTAGTGATGTAACCATCAACTGTCTGAACCCCGGATACATCCAGAGCAATCTGGGTCGGAACCTGAAAGGTTTTGAGCGATTGTTCACCAATCTTTTTGGTCGCCTGGCCGCACCTGTTTGGGTTGGTGGTGAACGCATCGTGGCTGTGGCTCTGGATGAGAGATACGATGGTGTATCCGGAAAATTCATCTATGAAGACACCTTCATGATGCCAAACCCTGAAACCCGTGAAACCGAGAAAGTCCAACAAATCCTGAACCTGTCCTTTGAAATGACAGGTCTCACCCGACCACAGGGGTAGGGCGAACAGATGTCTTTCTTCGATCGCACCCATACTTGGGTGCGTGGCGAGGGGATCGAGATGGCGGTCCTCTCCGTAGTTGGATTGGCACTAATGCACTAGAACCCGAATGGGAAGCGGTGTTTGAAGCTCATTCCTATGGCTTCCGATCTGGAAGGGGTTGTCATGATGCCATCGAACAATGCTTTTTAAGATTAACAAAAGGCAAGAATCGGTACGGCTATTGTGAAAAGGACTCTTGGGTATTAGATGTTGGTGGCGGTTGGGGGCCCTAACCGAACATGCGGGACGACAAGGCATTGAGGTCACCTCTTTAACCATTTCCCAAGAATCAATGTCGTTCTTGACTAACTTGATCGAGCAGTTGCAGTTACCTTGTCAAGTCATCCAGCAGAACTTTTTAGAGTATGAACTGGAGACCGAACAGCGATATGATGCGATCGCTATCCTCGGAGTCATGGAGCATTTACCCGATTACGAAGCCGTTTTAGAGCGATGCTCATAACAGCGAAAACAGCTCTCTATCTCCTACAGAAAATGATAGTCAGAAAACATAGCTGCTTGTCCTTGATAGTTGTGTTGTTGATCTAGAAGATTCCAAATCACTCCATTTTTAATCAAAAAGCGCTTCCCTGTACTTGATATTCGCACTCCACAATAACTCGTTACATACCCTTTAGTAGCCGTTTCAGTGAGTATGCGAGTTCGCTCCTCTTGAGCTATAGATTCCGCCGTATAGCGAGACGGTGTTTGTCTTAACTCATTCCAGCTTAATTCCCATAACTTTAAACTTTGACGATTACCATAATTAAAAATTGGATCGGCTTCCGTACCATGGGAAAGAACAACAAAGGGAGCTTCAAATAACTGTTGTGCCAGGTCTATCGGTGCTTGATTCATATTCAACAAAGGAGAACCGAGCCAGTGCTGATAACTGTTAAGAATCAGTTGAGTCTGATCAATAACGATTTGTTCTTGCCAAGGAAAGTCCATGAAAGCGCTGTTTTTACTTTTATAATAGATTCTATACACTCTACCATCTGGCTCATCCTATGATCAATAAACCCCAGAAAAAACGTGTCTTAAAGCAGTTGAGGAAAAAAACAGGCAAAGTCAATTTCATTCAACTGATAGAACATTATCCCCATTGGAGTGATTTATATCATGGGTTGCTATCCATGGATTGGGTGCAGTTTTTTGGGTTAATTTTTATTTTATATTTGATCACCAATGTCCTATTTGCTTTTGCCTATTTAGTCGGAGGAAATGGTATTGCTAATGCCCAACCGGGTTCCTTTGCTGATGCCTTTTTTTTTAGTGTCCAAACTTTGACAACTATTGGTTATGGTGCGTTTTATCCAACGACGTTATACACTCATATTATCGTTACCATTGAAGCCTTATTTGGCTTATTAGGATTTGCGGTAGCTACGGGGTTATTGTTTGCCCGATTTTCTAAACCAACCGCACGGGTTTTGTTTAGCGAAGTAGCGGTGATTACCCCTTATAATGGAGTCCCAACTTTAATGTTTCGGATGGCGAATCAACGCAGCCATTGGATTGTAGAAGCACAAGTCAGAGTGAGTGTTTTATTGCCCCAAGAAATAACTCCAGAAGGTCATAGCTTACGGCGAATTGTAGATATTAATTTAGTGAGATCGGAAAATCCGTTCTTGGTACTCAGTTGGATGATTATGCATCCGATTGATGAACACAGCCCATTTTACCATTATGGGTTTACGCCAGAGAAGATTCAGGAGTGGCAACCAGAAGTGATTATTTCACTCACTGGATTAGATGAAACTGTCTCCCAAAGTATCCATTCCCGTTATTGGTATCATCCCGAGGATATCCGATGTAATGTGGCGTTTGTGAATGTGGTTTCAATGGATAAAAAAGGAACACGCTGTATTGATTATACCCATTTTCATGATGTGGAACCCTTAGGAAATGGGGGCATGGGGGGATAGGGAGATTACTAGACTTCTTGCAGAAGGTGAGGGAATAGGGAATAGGGAATAGGGGTAAGAATGCAGGATTACTCCATTGCCATTTATTCAATTATGCAAGAGGTCTACTGATCGCCCATTATTCATTCATTTCTTTATAGGTGGCAACGGAAGACGGGGAAATACGGTTCAGGTAACGGAAAATCCAATACTTAAAGACGGTATCTAGGATAACGGGAAAGGTGGCGATAAACAGGAAGATAAATTCTCGACTTTCGGGAAGTCCGAAATGCCGGGATAAACCTTCGAGAATGACTTCCCAACCATGGGGAGAGTGGAACCCAACGAACATATCCGTAAAGAGGATAATAATGAAGGCTTTGGCACTATCACTTAAGCCATAAACTAAGTCATCCATGAAGGATTTGAGAACAGTGATTTCTCGCTTGCTGGTATAAATCACCCAGCCAAAAGCAACAAAGGCAAAAAAATCAGAAAAGATGTTTTTCACTGCATCTGAGCTTGCGGTTCTAAACTCTTCTTGAATTTCTTCTGCCTTATGATGCAGTTCTTTTTTAATTTCCTCTGGGCTGAGTTCAGGAAGATCGCCAATGAGCATCTCAAATTTAAGCTTGCTTTCAAATTTCTCTAATTCCATGAAGGCTTCTGCCTCCATATCTTCATTGAGGAAAACTGAAACCTGTTCGCGTTCTTTGAATTTATCAACAATGGGACCGACAATGAAGTTGCTGGCAATTTGTTGGGTGAGCAGGGGAATCAGGAAAGCCAGTAAAATAAAGCGCAGGGAAATAATGGTTTTAAATTTTGAAATCCGAAATCGATTCAGTAATTCTTCTTCGGTTTTGGGATCGAGTTCTTTTTGGACTCGTTTGAATGTTCCTAAAATGGTACGGGGCAGAAAACTGGATTGATCGGAAATGGTTTCAGCGTTGGTGATTTCTTCGACGGTAGGTCTTGGTGGCGGGATGTTTTTGGATGGATTAGGTTTGCGAGATTGGGGGTTGGGTATGGTTAAGGATTGAGATGGATCGACGGGAATAACTGCTTGAGAATTGGAGGGGATTGGGCTATTGTTCCCTTGAGCATTATATCGACTTAAGATTTGATCGATGGTGTTGAGTTTTTCTAGGGTAAGTTGGGAGTCTTCAATGGGATTTTTGTCGAGATTTATGGCGTTAGATTGCCAGAGACTATTAGCTAATTTCCGAGAGGAAGAATTAACGAATAATCGGCTGGTATTGAATTCGGATAAACGAATGCGAGCGGTGTTTAAGTTATTGGCTAATTCGCGCTTAAAATAGGACTGAACTGTGTTATTATATTGTTGGGAATCAATAACAATCTTCTGTCCCGCAAAGTATTCCTCTTCGATCGCCTGAATTTTCAGCACAGCTTCGTAGGCATCATCTAAGGCGCGATCGGGGGTTTGCCAGAACCAGCGGTTGAGAAAGCGAAAGGAAGATTGGAATTTTTGCCAGGGAGAGCCTTTAGCCATGTTATTCCAGAAAACGAGCGAGCAAATAGACTTCAATGACCAGCGCCTGGCGCTATGAATGGTATCTTATCAAATGTCTTCTGAGTCGTGTAGCGTGTCTTTAGATTCTCTTTGGATAGTGGGCCCGTCCCGCAGTGGTAAAACCCGTCGTCTGGTTGAGTATATCGGTGAGCAAGTCTGGCCGCAACTCGATTCTGACTCGACGGCCAACCTGATGATTTTGGTGTTTGCGGCAACGGGGGATAATCGTTTAGATTTGGACGATCGCCTCACCCGCTTAGACCCCCCTAGAGGTGGACTGTTAAGCCAAACCACCACCCCCCTAGGGTTCTGCCTCAATCAAGTGAGCTTATTTTGGCCCCAATTAATGCAGCAATTGGAGATAGAATCCCAATTCCCAATGCGCCTGCGTCCAGAAACGGAGCAAGAATGGGCAAGTATTCTCTGGCAAGACGATTTAGACAGTGGAGCCTTAAGTTTAGAAGGGGTATCCCCCGTGCGCTTGGTGCGGCAACTGTTAGATACTTGGGCCCTAGCGGCTGCCAGTGGTGTGGCGATCGCCGATATCCCCCTAATTCTCGAACAAGGAGAACTGGGAAGCCTGGCCAAAAGTCCCGATATTTGGCCCAATATTGGCGTTGCCCTGGAGCAGTGGCGCACTTGGTGTTTAACCCATGGCTTTCTCACCTACGGACTGGCGCTCGATCTGTATGGACAACATCTGATTGGCGATCGCCATTACCAAACCTATCTCCTTCAACGCTATCAGAGTCTGTGCGCCGATGATGTCGATGAATATCCCGCCATCATGCGCTATCTATTTGAGCTATTTCTAGATCGAGACCGCACCAGTTTATTCACCTACAACCCAGATGGCGGTATTCGCGTTGGTCTCAATGCCGACCCCCAGTACATCGCCCAAATTGCCCGACGCTGCCACATTGAAGATCTCGGAAATCGCCCTAACCTAGGACTGGCAGGAACACTCGACCTGGACGAAATCGAACAAGTCATTAACCCGCTATTTGCTGAACCTGTTCAGCTTCCTCCAGAACAGATCCAATCACTCTCTACCATCTCGCGATCGCAACTTTTACGGGAAACGGCCGAAACCATCATTGATGCCATTCACAACCAGCACATCCCCCCCCAAGACATCGCCATCATCGCCCCAGGATTAGACGACATTGCCCGCTATACCCTAATTCACATCCTCAACCAAGCCGATATTTCCCTGCGTCCGCTTAACGAACAGCGCCCCCTGATCGCCTCCCCCTTGATCCGCGCTCTGCTCACCCTACTGACCTTGGTGTATCCAGGCTTGGGGCGACTGGTAAACCGAGAGGCGATCGCCGAAATGCTCATCTTTCTCAGCCATCCCCTGCTCGGAACCGCCCAACCCAACCAACCTCCTCCCTACTGGATCGACCCCGTGCGAGCCGGTCTGATCGCCGATCACTGCTACGTTCCCGATCCCGATCATCCCCACCTGCTCGACATCCAAGTTTTTGACCGATGGGATCGTCTAGGCTATCGTCCCAGCACCGCCTACAACCAAATCCGAACCTGGATCGAAACTCAAAAAGAAGGACGCTCCCAACGCCTGCTGACCACTCCCCTGATTTTCCTCGATCGCGCCATTACCCGGTTTTTCCTCAACCATACCCTGCCCTACGACCAACTGGCCGCTATCCGCGAACTGATGGAAACCGCCCATCATTACTGGCAGATCCATCATCGCTTGCATCCCAACCACTCTCCCCTAGCACAATTTATCCAACTGCTGCGCCAAGGGGCGATCGCTGCGAACCCCTACCCTGTCCGACCCACCGGCCCCAAAGCCAACAGCGTCACCCTAGCCACCATTTTCCAATACCGTTCCAGTCGCTACACTCACCGATGGCACTTTTGGCTCGATGCCAGTTCCCCTCTCTGGCTTAAAGGTGGAGCCGCTAATTTATGGGCCGCTCCCCTCTTTTTGCAGCACCGTTTAGGCCAACCTTGGACAGTTGAACATACCCAAGAAGCCGATGAAGAACGACTCAGACGCATCCTACTCGATTTACTCACTCGCGTGGAAGAGCGTCTTTATCTATGCCATAGCGATCTAGCCGTCAATGGTACAGAACAAACAGGGCCCTTGTTTGCTTTAGTGAGCGCCAGCCATGAGTTGAACGATCATGAATCCAATCAATTCTGACGATCGCTTCAGCACAACG
The DNA here is from genome assembly GCF_017746735.1 of Roseofilum sp. Guam. Classification (NCBI taxonomy): domain Bacteria; kingdom Bacillati; phylum Cyanobacteriota; class Cyanophyceae; order Desertifilales; family Desertifilaceae; genus Roseofilum; species Roseofilum sp. Guam. The sequence continues at coordinate 56,961 of NZ_JAGHZN010000053.1, forward strand.
ACTGAGGGGAGTATATGGCAGCAAGCCTTAACCCTACTTTAGTAGAACTCAAGCAGTATAGCGCTTCGCGCTAGGCAATAGGCTTGCTTTGCAATAGCTTGTATGGCTTAGGTTCTAAGGCTTCAAGCTGTACCAGAGAGAAACGCTATAGATCCAGTCTCTCCCTGTGGGCGATCGCCAAGCTTTTTTCGGCTCCCGGATATGTTGAGGCTTCAATATACATTTAACCCAAGGGTATACTAGAAGAGATAAAATATAGAGTAACCAGGTACGGGAACAGTATTCAGGTAGAAAACGATGGTACAAGAATTGCTTTCTCAATCGCAAATTGACGCTCGACTCTACCCAGAAAGTGATGGCAAACCAATGGCCGATAATACAGTTCAATTTCGTTTAATTACCACCATTGTAGGAGGATTGTCGGCTCTGTTTCAAGAGCGAGACGATGTATTTGTTGTTGGGGATTTGTTGTGGTATCCCAGAAAGGCGGGAACGTTAACGGTAGTCGAACAAAGTTTACCGTTCAGCCAAGCGCCGGATATCATGGTGGTTTTCGGAGTAGAGAACAAAGATAGAGGTTCTTATAAGCAATGGGAAGAAGGAAATATAGTGCCTCAAGTGGCGATGGAGATCGTATCGCCGAGTAATAGTAAAGGAGAAATGGAGGATAAGTTTCGGTTTTACGATTACTATGGCGTGGAAGAATATTATGTCTATAATCCGCAACGGAATCAACTGCAAGGAGGGTTGAGACGTGGGGGTTTCTTAACAGAAATTCCTCAAATGGAGGGTTGGACAAGCCCTTTGTTGGGAGTGAGTTTTAGTACCTTGTCGCCAGAGTTGCAGGTGTTCGCGCCGACTGGGGAGGTGTTCGGAACTTATGAGGAGGTGGTGGTTGAGCGCGATCTCCAACGACAGGAAACCGAACGCCAACGACAGGAAACCGAACGCCAACGAGAAAGAGCAGATGGTGCGGAATTGGAGCGCGATCGCCAACGTCAGGAAACGGAACGCCAGCAGGAACGAGCTGAAAGTGCAGAATCCGATCTACAACAGCTACGGGAGAAACTGCGACAGTTGAATATCGATCCCGATTCTCTGTTGTAGTTGGTGGGAGCGATCGCCTCTTGGTAGAGCGACCCATCTCCATCTTCTGCCAGAAACGCCATATAATGAACAGAGAAAATGAACTGAGGGGAGTATATGGCAGGAAACCTTAACCCTACTCTAGTAGAACTCAAGCAGCAGATCCAGTATCTCCCTGTGGGAGATCGCCAAGCTTTACTGGAATGGCTGATTGAATTGTCACAAGAAGCTCCTCGTAATTCTACAGCACAGAAGAGAAAAATTAATCGGGCAGCCATACATCAAATCTGCGATCGCATCAGAAGTTTACCCGTTCGCGATGGGCGATCGGCGGAGGAAATCGTCGGCTACAATCATTGGGGAGGACTAGATTAGTGGTTATCGATCCCTCTGCTATCTTAGCCATTATGTATGCCGAACCCGAAGAGTCAACATTCCTAGACCTAATTGCCAGTAACGAAATTTGTCTGCTTTCGGCTCCCGGATATGTTGAGCTTTCAATTGTCTTAGGGACGCGATATGGTGAAGAAGGTAGAGAATATTTGGACAGATTACTCCAAGAATTAAAGTGCGATCGCACCACTTAGACTACTCTAGAATAAGACGCGATCGCCAACGACAGGAAACGGAACGCCAGCAGGAGCGAGCTGAAAGTGCAGAATCCGATCTACAGCAGCTACGGGAGAAACTGCGACAGTTGAATATCGATCCGGATTCTCTGTTGTAGTTGCTGGGAGCGATCGCAACAGTTCTGCTACTCTAGGATAGGGCGCGATCACACCTCCATTATTGGGAATCTTCATTTTTTCTTTGCAAAATTTTATCAGCCTCTCGATCGCCTTTTTCGGTTGTGATTAGGAAAGCTATATCACCCACACTAGGCTCTGTTCCTAATTGGCTCCATTCAGTGTCAATCCGATCTATAGCACTATCAATGTCTAAATTCCAGAGCTTGAATTCATATCCCTTTTCATTGTTACACTCAAAATCACCTAGTTCCATAAGTCCATTTTCTAGATATTCGCGAACTATTTCAAGTGTCATAACTTTCCTTTCATCTTCATTAGATTGTGGAAAAGCAAAACTTAATTTATAAATTATTTCCCAGATTCCCACATCATCTTGTGATGCTTCAAGAATTAGAAGTTCCCAAAATTTATACTTTAGAAATTTATTGTTCATTAAACTACCTCATGGATTGAATTTGACTTTACGTATGGCTGGAACACTTTTATTCTTACCAGCATCTAATGTTGCATTAGTATTGGGACTCTTTGACATCTTTTCGCGAACTCCAAATATGTCACCATTAGGAAGCTGGATCTGATGTCCTGGATAGGATGTTTTAGGACGGTACCATCCTCCTCCTGCTACACGAATCCTTTCAAGCATACGAAGAGCATCCTTTTTAGTTCCTTGAACTTCTCTAATAGATGGATCTTTTCCATTAGTTCCGTCTTTTCCAATAGGTTGTCCATTTGGATAAAAGATATCTTGAACACTTTGAGATGAGTGAAAAACATGACTAATAAAATCATCCAAGCTATTATCGCGTGGATGACCGGTATGAGTGGGAATTCGAGGTTGTGCCCGAGGGAAACTGAAGATGCGCCCTAACAAGCTCTCCTCTGGATCGCGAGGGCGAGGGGACTCTAGCTCGCGTATATCAACCCCAGGACCTTCTCCAAAACCACCAAGACGTTCTGGTGGGGGCGAGAAAACAATCATTGCTAAAGCAATGATAAGCAGAGCAGCTGCAATTGCCAAATAAGCGCCGCCAAGTACTATTGTACTAAAACCAGTTGGATCGATACCATTAACCGGATTCCCATGAGCATACAAATACTTATGCAACGTAATCGGTTCATTTAAACGTCCTTCATAAGTATCCCGTCGTGTAAACCTCCCCGTCGCCGTATCATAATACCGTTGCCTTAAATAATACTGCCCCAACTGCTCATCAAACTGCTCCCCAGCAAACAGATAATCATTCTCACTACTGCCAACCCTCTCAACCAAATTGCCATAAGCATCATACCAATACGCATCAGTCACCTCACCCCTACCATCAGTCAACCCTCGCGTACTACCCAACCCATCCACAAAATAGAACCAATCTTCCCCATTCCTCTGCTGAGAAATCAGATCCAAACCATACACATAACTCGCCACTTCCTCCCCATCCACAAACTCAGCCAACACCTGAGCGTAAGGACGATTCTTATCCAATAAAAAGCTAGTCTTCTCCCCAGCTACCGTCTGAGAAACACGAATATTATCATCATCATATTCAAACTCAACTCTCTCCCCATTCTCCTCAACCGCAATCAACCGATTTCGGTCATCCCAAACATAATTAACCGTCTCATTTCTCTCCGTGCGATAAAGTAAATTGCCATTATCATCA
>NZ_JAGHZN010000054.1:0-31808 GCF_017746735.1 Roseofilum sp. Guam
AATTGGAGGGTTAACCGATTTTTACGGGTGGAGTGAACTCACTGCTATATCACAACTTATTCAACGGACTTGATATCACTCATTTCTTCGATAAATGGCCAACTAGCAAAGCCTCTATCCATGACTCCAACTTCATTCGAGCCAATCAGAGTCGGGATATAATCGAGAAATTTGGCATCATGCTCCTGGCCAAAATTGATCAGGCATTCTGTGGGATTTCCCTGACTTATATTGATCCCATTGAGGAGCTTCACTTGACGGTAATTTTGTTTCCAGAAAAGCTTGCTTGTCAGAGTGATTACCGTCGAATCTATCGGCAACAAGGTTAGAGCTTCGACTTTATTTTTCTTTTTTAACTGATGAAGTAATTGATTATAGATTCGATAGAATTTGTGGTCTTCTCTCGATTTACAGGCTTTAGAAAAGGTAGAGATGTCCACCTTAATCCACGTATGATTCAATCGGTAGAACAAGTCTCTCATGCTAGTCAAGCCACTATCAAGTACGAAGTTTAACCAGATTTCAAAGAAGAGGCGAGAGTTGAGAACTGGGTAGTTATAGTCGATTTGGTTAACAGTGAGACATAATTGTAGGGGCGAACGGCCGTTCGCCCCTACAGATACCCACGTTATAGATAAATACTAGTGTCTCAACCTTAATCGAATTGACTATATGAGGAGATAATGACTTGAGAATGGGTTTGACAAGATTGGTAAAAGAAGCTACCATAGGCGAGAATATTATTTAAATATTTGATGATAGAGTACCATATTTTATCCTCTTTTTTCCGGCATTAAGCTAACATTCAACACTTCTGCATAACACCATCTCCTGAATGAGTTTAAGGATGTGACTTTGAGGTTCCGTTTCCTAGAGTGACAAAAGACGGATCATCAGAAAATCATCGTCGCTTTTCTCAGAGATTCAATTTCTTTGCCGTGGTGGAGATCAATCCTACAGTTGAATGGGTTAACCCTAGGCTGAACCCACTCTTGTAGGTTGATCGAATGTTAAGAGGCTTCTGATTTAGTTGAAGGCAACTCCAGACAATAACCCGCACCGTAAACCGTTTTGATATAGCGCGGATGACGGGGATCGGGTTCTAATTTGGTTCTCAGATGGCGAACGTGAACCCGAATGGTTTCAATATCATCATCGGGATCGTATCCCCAAACCTCCTTGAGAATTTCACTCGGAGAAACGGTTTGCCCATGGCGCTGGAGAAGACAGTGAAGTAACTCAAACTCTAAATGAGTGAGTTTAACAGTCGTATCAAACCAAATGACCTCAAAGCGCTCTGGAATCAAAGTGAGAGGACCATAATTGAGAATTTCACTGTGTTTAGCCGCTTGGGGAATGCGATCGGTGCGTCGCAACAGGGCCCGCACCCGTGCTAACATCTCCTCAATTTCAAAGGGTTTGGTGAGATAATCATCTGCACCGGCATTAAAACCTTCTACCTTGTCTTGGGTTTGGCTGAGGGCTGTTAACATCAAGATGGGGATATCGGCAGTGCGATCGTCTCGACGCAGACGTTGACAGACGGTAAATCCATCAACTTTAGGCAGCATTAAGTCCAGCACAATCATGTCTGGAAGCAATTGAATCGCCAGGGCTTGGCCTTTAATGCCATCAGGTGCTTGACTGACATCATAGCCAGCCATTTCCAGGTTGACAGCAACTAATTCTGAGATTGCGGGATCGTCATCAATGACTAATATCCGGGGCATTGCTAAAGTAGGTTTCTAAAGTGGGCGGTTGGCTCTCTCCACGCTCGAGCTAGGAGAGATAGGAAAGGAGTTTGCGATCGTAGAAATCTTAACTTAACTTGTTCTGATTTTAAGCTGCACTCAGAAATAAGTAGCTATCCTAAGATTTCCTTACAGATTATACGCAATTGTGGTCATGGGTATAGTGCGGGTAGAAGCGGAATGGGGTATGGGAAGCGATCGCTCCCTAAAATCCCCAGTTAGCACAGACGTTAATGACGTTGGCAGCCAGATTGAAGTATGATTTACGGCAAGTCAGGTTCCTTGAAAATGAGTCCACGCCAACCACAATGAAAAACAATATCTTTGATGCTCCACCAGGGTTTACGCCAACAGGACAGAGGGTCGATCCGATGGATAATATTTTTCAGCAAGCTCGCCAGGGTAGCGTTGCCGCTATTATTCAGGTATTGAATGAAAAACTGGCTAACTCAGGGATTCGTACTAGGGCAGTTTTAGACCGGGGGATTCTACAACTGTTATGTGAGGGAGAAACAGAGGGTCAATTGGAACAAACCCCAGTGGTGGAGAAGGTCACCATGATTTTAGAGGAAATTGCCCCTCGCCATATTCGGCGCGTGAATATTAATAGTCGCCTGGTGCGCGAGCAACAACTGTTGTGGTTAGAAGAAATTCAGCAAGACCCAGAGGGTCAACTACTTTGGTCAGAACTCATTGTACTCAGAAAACCTGGATTATTAACACAATGGTCTTATAACCGTCAGGCTCAGTCCTCTCGAAAGCGGAAGACTCCCCTACCGAATTATACTCCCTCCCAGTTAACACGGGAACAGCGCCAATTCCGTCGAGGCATTATCGGTGGCGCTATATTCAGTGGTGTCCTCGTTTTGGCTGGATTAGGAGTTCTGTCTTGGTGGGGAACACCCAAGGATTCTGATTCTGATACCCCACCAGTGGCAGGAACTAACCCCTCAACTCCATCTACTGCTACTCCTCCTACTACTGACCCTTTTCCGGAGGCGGTACGTCTAGCTCAAGCTGCGGCGAATGAGGGACTGACGGCACAAACAGAGCAGGAATGGCTAGCCTTAGCCGAAAAATGGCAGCAAGCGAGTGATTTAATGGCTGAAGTATCGGCTTCTGATGACCGGTATCAGATTGCCCAGGACCGAACTATTCGCTATCAAGAGAATAGCCAAGCCGCTCAACGAGAGGCAGATAAATTGCGTTAATGGGTAATGGGTAATGGGTACTGGGCGCTCTTACCATTATCTCTATGATAGTGTGCTGAACAATTGGTTCTAAGCCCCTAGTTTCCCAGCAAATTTGTAGGGTAGGGAATATCCACCCTCCTGGACTGACAAACTTAATTTGGGGGGTAAGCGATATTCTACAAATCACAACTGATTTAGATTATAGCGATCGCGTTGCCCTCTATTTTAAGCTTGTCGGTCCACTACTGAACGAATTGCTAAGTCAGCTCAAATCCTTACTCAAATTCGGATTTTTGGCTTTGTTCAGGAGTCAAAGAGTTAAAGGGACCAGAATTAAATTGATCGCTTTGAGCCACTCGCCAATACGCTAGGGGAAATGTCGCGAGGAATAGACCTAAAACCCCCACACAAATGAAGACATATTTATGTAGCTTTTGGCGTTGCTCAACTCTGGATGGTACAGGTTTGTTCTCTAATGATTCTAACATGAGTATTGACCTCAAAATAATGGACAGACCGTTTACTTAGGCATCAAGGGCAAGTAAGGGAACAGGGGATGCCAGTTCATAACGGTGGCAGCTACTAAAAAAGTAAAGAGATAAAAGAAAATGGTGGAAAATTTAATTTCTCGGTGTTTCCAGAATTGGTGGAGCATCAACCAACTGACGATCCAACCGATTAGCATGACGGTTTCTTTACCGGAATAACTACCAATTTCGCCATAAATTGGATCGGGATTTTTACTGCCAGGAATCCAATCCCCTAATTTCCAAACGATAGTATTCCACTCTGGGAATAGGCTACATAAATGTTGGTTGACCATGAGGAGAAAACAACTGAATGCAGCACTGACGAGAGCGGCAGCGGCTGGCCCGGATACGGTAGGAGCTAACTTGGCTCCTGTGGCTAAACCTCCAGGAAATCGCTTGATTTGGTTCCAATATTTGACATAGATGGGTGAGGTGTGCATAATCTATTTTTCCTTTGGATACACAATAAAAGAATCGTAAGTGAGAGCCTAGAGAGAATGCATTCTGGCAACATTCAATCCACTGACTAATCCGCCAATTCCAAAAAACATCATTGCCATTAGTGCTAAACAGGTTCCGGTGAGGACTGGACGATTTTGTTTGTCTAAAATTGAGTCACCATATTTCCATAACACCCAGGTACAAGCGACTCCTAATGGCAGGGTGAAGAGTACGGTAAATTCGTGATACTCCATAAAGAGGTAATGAACTAAAGGAGTGTTTTCCCGTAACCAAGCTCTGGCACCATTTTCAGGGGCACGATAGCGCATATATACCCAGTTTCCAGAGGCGATCGCCAGAAAGGATAACACAGTTGACCAAAAGGTTAAGGTTCGCATTTGGGGTAGAATTTTAGAAACTCCCCGCATTAAGGGAAAGGCTAAATGTCCAGCATAGGAAATAACGACAGTGGCAAATAGAGCGGCAAATCCATGAATGGCTCCCATATAACGCTGCCAGGGACTGGGACTTAAGAGATTGACTAATGGTAGAAAAAGAAATAATCCTGCGGATAAAAAACTCAATCCATACACACAAGTTGTGGCAATATCCATGGATCGAGGAAAGGATGACTGACTCGATTCTGAAGGCTGTAATACCATATAAGCGTTTCCTCCCATACAATTTCAGCTTTATTCTCAGACTAACGATGAAAAGTAAAGAAGTAGGGAAGAAACCTAGCTTATATTTATCCACAATTTATAGTTATTTTAACTTAGTTTATCCTACTGATTCGTTTTATTCTGGACACCTTGATTCATTTAAATATATAGCGCTTCGCGCTAGGCTCTCTAGCAATAGGCTCTCTAGCAATAGGCTCTCTAGCAATAGCTTGTATGGCTTAGGTTCTAAGGCTTCAAGCTATACGTCATAGAAGAGAGAAACGCTATAGACTTTACTTTTTCTTTAGAAATAGGTTCTAATTGCCTATTGTTCTACGTTCTTCCATATCCCCATACCCTACCCTAATCGCCAAGCGATTAGTTTCTCCGATTTGCCTTTAGCGGTAATGGGTTCACAAGGTTTAACTGGTAAGTCTTGGGTGATGGAGCGATAGACGGCATCAGAAAGGGTGATTTCTCCGGCTGGGGTGGCGCTTTCTAAGCGTTTTGCTGTGTTAACTACATCTCCAATTACAGTATAGGTGCGTACATCTTGACTGCCAAATAAACCTTCAGTCACTTGTCCACAATGAACGGCACAGCCTGCACCAATATGATAGGCATTAAGGACATTTAAGGCAGCTTTTTGCATGGCTTTTGCTGCGGCAATGCCTTGTTCTGGAGTGGCATAAATAGCCATGACTTCATCGGCTGTAAAGGTAATTCTCAGGGGTTGATAGGCAGAGGCAGCCGGTTCAACCTGAGTATAATATTGATTGAGAACTGAGGCGACTAAATCCGGTGAGGTGGTTTCGCACCAATGGGTAAAGCCGCGAATATCCATAAAGACAATGGTGCGATCGCACTTTTGAAAGGCTAAAGCTTCTGGGTTACTCAGGGCAGTTTCCACCACATGAGCGCCCATGCCCCATTCTGCCATATTCCCTAATAGTTTAGCCGTCTCTTGTAGTTCTTCTCGTTGTTTGGTAATTTGCAAAGATTGCAAACCTAAGAGCGTTCCCACTAAGAGCATACTGACGACTAAGAAAATATGGGAGCTTTCTTCCCAAAACTTAGAGGTTAACTCGAAATAGAGCGGTAGTTCATAGGACTGCACTTCTACGGCAATATAGAAAGCAACAATCATGCCACTGCGGACGAAACTTTCTAAGGGAATAATCCAGTTTTTTCTGTTTTTATTCCCCTTAAATCTGTAGTGTTGCAAGGTCGCAATCATTAAAGAAAACAACCAAAAAATGATATGAATATAATCTTGAAAAAACTCTAAGCCATCAGTAAGTAAATCAATTGTTGTGTAAATAGAAACACCTAGTATATTGCCCCAAAATCGATGGGAACTGGGTCGAGACAAGTACCAGGTTTGCACTAACATGGCTGCAATTAAGATATATTCGGTCGGGTCTTGGATAAATTCCAACCAGCCATCCAAAATGATATCCGTTAATATTTTAACAATTAGAAAATGGCCACTATTTCCTAAGAGTTCACTGATGAATCGAGTCCATTGGCTATCATTCAACCTTTGCTTTAAGATACTCTGAGATGGAGGATGAATTGATGGTCTCGCTCTGACTCTCCTCTCTCGATTCATGGAAATGCCCTCTATAAGTTACCCATGTTTTCTATTTATGTGCTGATCTTAGCTTATACTATTTCTGTATGATAATGCCTTGAACAAGGGTCTAAGAGTAACTGGCCTCCCGAAAGTCGATTAGGGGCAACCTGAACAAGAAATAGTATTAACAAGAAGGGACGATAGGGGAGAACAGAATAAGTTTTAACCAGGAAATAAAATGAGTCCATTTGAGCTATGCTTGGGGGCAAGGTTGGTGGAAAATTTGGGTCAAGTGTAGGGATGAAACGTAAAAAACTCGGAAAGAGTCATATCCAGTCCAGTTAATTGGCTATGATGCAATGCTTTACGTTCGGGAATAGGTAACAGGCAACAAGCAATGTTCTACCAGAACAATGTAGGAGTGAAAATGTACTGTACATAGTTAAACGGATTACTCGGACTTGATATCAGAAATGAGTGGGCAGAAGAACCTGAAAAGAAGTGCCTACACCTAATTGGCTGGTGACTAAGATTTTTGCCTGATGCTGCTGGGCAATGCTTTTGGCGATCGCCAAGCCTAAGCCGGAACCTCCAGTGCGATGGGTGCGAGCTTTGTCTGCTCTCCACAGGCGATCGAAGATTAATGGCAGGTGTTCGGGGGCAATACCCATACCAGTATCTTGGATGGAAACAGCGATCGCGTTCTCTTGTTGCTTGAGGGAAACGGTGACGGTGCCGCCTGCGGGAGTATAGTTTAAGGCGTTTTCGAGCAGATTGGCAAATAAGCGCTGTAATAAAAAGGCATCTCCTTGCACGGTGGCAGAGGTGAGTAATTGCGATCGCAGGGTAATGTCTTTCGCTTCTGCTTGGGGTAACCATAACTCTACCAAGTCTTCTAATAGCTCTTCGAGGAGAAGCACTACCCATTCACTCGGATGAGTGCTTCGATCGCTGCGGGCTAACATGAGTAGATCTTCGACTAACCGTGTCATTTGCTTGAGAGCGCTGGCGATCGCATCCATTTTTTTGACATCGGTGGGATGGACACGCTCTGGATGGGAGAGCATAACATCAACGGAGGTTTTGATGGCAGTCAGAGGCGATCGTAACTCATGGGAAGCATCAGCGGTAAACTGTTTCAGTTGGTTAAAGCTGGCTTCAATAGGTTTGAGGGCGCGATCCGTTAACCAGATGCCTCCGACTGTGGTTAAACTGGCGGCGATCGCTCCCCCTAACATCATCCCCCAACGCAACTTTACCAGCACTTCCTCTACCGCTTCTGTAGATTGACTGACTCGCACATAGCCTTCAATTTTGCGATCGTCCTGATTTTGCTGATGGGCAACCCACGTCAGAGTACGAATTCCCCCCGCAACCGTATGTCCAGAAGCTTCATTAGAAGTACGGAGCATCAGGGGAAAAGGAGGAATAATACGGCCTTGTTTGGCTAACAGTTGCCCGGTTTGATCAAACCATTCAATCCCTTGATCCGGTTGGCGGAAATTTTGCCCAGGAATATCTAAATCTCCATCATTATCTAAGAGAGGGGCACTAGCATCACTCTTCCCATATCGTTCTTTAACAGCATTTAAACCATGCATTCCAGCATCAGCTAACGTCAACAACTGTCGATCTAATTGGGTGTATAAACTGGTCGCAAAAAACTGATAAACGGCTAGGGTTGAACTCCCCAAAATTGCCATCATCACCCCTAAATAGGACAGCAATAACCGCCAGCGCAAACGGTTAAACGGGCGTTTAGAGGTTTTGATTGAGCCGGTATCCCAAACCATACACTGTTTCAATATAATTAGCGGGCGCTCCAGCAGATTTGAGTTTTTGGCGCAGGGAACGTAAATGCACTTTGACCGTTTCTTCCCCCGGTTGTTCTTCAAAACACCACACTTGATCTAAGATGGTACTCCGACTTAAACAACGCCCATGACTGCGAAGAAATAATTCTAATAAGCTATACTCTTTAGGTGTAAGTTGGAGCTGTTTCCCTGCATAATCCACTTTACAAGTATTCGGGTCAAGTTGCAGTTCTCCCCATTCCAAGATCGGGGGTAAAATATCGCTATTGCGGCGCAGCAGTGCCCTTACCCGTGCCATCAATTCTGGTAAATCAAAGGGTTTAACCACATAATCATCGGCTCCGGCATCTAATCCCATCACTTTATCAGTGCTAGTATCTCTAGCCGTCAGCATTAGCACGGGAATGGTATAGCCCTTTTGTCGCAGTCGGTGGCAAAATTGAATGCCATCGAGTTTGGGGAGCATCACGTCTAAAAGAATGAGATGATAGGGGGCTGATTCTACAAAAGTCCACCCTAATTCCCCATCTTCGGCAGTATCAACCGTATAATGGCGATCGCTTAATGCTTCTGCTAAGGCTTCGGCAATACGAACATCGTCTTCTACCAATAAAATTTTCATCTTAAATTCATTCTGACTAGAGTCTGTTGCGATCGCCCATGATTTGATAGGCTAAATAAACAATCAACCCTTGCAAACCTCAATCATATCAATTTAGGATCGTCAATGCTCAGTGTTTTGATCTGGGGCCCGGTTTTAGGTGCAGCAGCGATCGCCTTCTGGCCTGCTGAAATCAAACCTGAAACCCTACGCAAACTGGCCATTGCCCTCGGCCTTTTCCTATTGGGTTGGACAGTGGCGATCGCTCTCCAATTTAATCCCCATCTGTCTCAACTGCAATTGACAGAATTCGTACCCTGGTTAGAAGCCCTGGGCCTAACCTACCATCTGGGCATTGATGGCCTATCCTTTCCCCTAATCTTACTGCACAGCTTATTAACATTCGTCTCCATTGCAAGCAGCGATCGCCAGATCCAACGGCCTAGGCTCTATTATGCCCTGCTGTTGCTGCTCAACTCCTGCGTTTCTGGAGCCTTCTGTTCCCAAGATTATCTCCTGTTCTTCCTCTTCTATGAACTCGAACTGATTCCCCTCTATCTCCTGATCGCCATCTGGGGTGGAAAGCGTCGGGGATATGCCGCAACTAAATTTTTAATGTATACCGCCGTTTCCGGTATTGCCCTCTTGGCTTCATTCCTGGGCATCACCTGGTTAAGCGGAGCCAGTACATTTAGCTATGACCCGGCGATCGCTCAAACCCTACCTTTGGGAACCCAACTGATCCTCCTTGGGGGTCTCCTGCTCGCTTTTGGGATTAAAATTCCCCTTGTTCCCTTCCACACCTGGCTTCCCGATGCTCACGTCGAAGCCTCTGCTCCCATCTCCGTTCTCCTCGCTGGCGTATTGCTGAAACTGGGAACCTACGGACTGCTCAAGTTTGGCCTCCTCCTGCTTCCTGATGCTTGGAGTTTCCTTGCCCCTGGCCTAGCAGTTTGGGCTGCTGTTAGCGCCATTTACGGAGCCTTGAGTGCGATCGCCCAGACCGATATGAAAAAAATGGTCGCTTTCAGCTCCGTCGCCCATATGGGCTATATATTGCTCGCTGGTGCAACGGCAACTTCCCTCAGCTTCCTGGCGGCGATCGTGCAAATGGTCAGCCATGGGTTGATTTCTGCTGTTCTCTTTCTGGTTGTGGGAGTCGTCTACAAAAAAACCGGAACCCGCGATCTCAATATCTTAAAAGGCCTCCTGAACCCAGAGCGCGGCCTACCGCTCATTGGCAGCTTAATGATTATGGGAGTGATGGCCAGCGCCGGAATTCCCGGTATGATTGGGTTTGTCTCCGAATTTCTGGTCTTTTGGAGCAGTTTCCCCACCTTCCCCATACCCACCCTCATCTGTATGGTGGGAACCGGCTTAACTGCTGTTTATTACCTGCTCTTAGTGAATCGTACTTTCTTTGGCCGCCTTTCCGAAGTCGTGCAAAACCTGCCCCCAGTGCAGTGGTCAGATCGCATTCCGGCGATCGCCCTAACCCTCTTGATCGTCTTCTTCGGTCTCTTTCCCAGTACCCTCGTCCAGTGGAGCGAAGCCACTAGTACGGCCATGTTTCCGAGTAACACCATTTTGAGTGGGGAAGACACGGGGGCACGTAGACACGGGGAGACGGAGCATTCTGCATTATTCCCCTATTATCCATTACCTATTACCTATTACCCATTACCCCATGATCGCCCTTTCCCCCTCTAAACATCCCCTTGCCTCCTACATTGAACGTCTAGAAGCCGGTGGTGAATTGCTACCCCACTCTCAAGAAAATCTCCTGGAAGTAGTGGGTATTCTCAAAAGCTATGGAGTCGTTCTGGATGCCTATTCCAAAAACCTGATTTATATGGCTCAGGAACAGTTTTTAGTCCTCTTCCCCTTCTTTAAGTACTTCAATGGGGAAATAACTCTGCAAAAACTGCTCAAACATTGGTGGCACGATCGCATTAACTATGAATATGCCGAGTATGTCATGCGCGTGATGCTCTGGCATGGTGGTGGAGAAATGGATATCTACTTGGATAGCGCGGCTTTTCGTGAGTATGCAGAGCGGGCGATCGCCGCTAAAATTAAATACAACCCAGGGGTGCAACTACTCCATAACCTCTTTCCCGACTTTCTCCCCGAACAAGTGCGGCAAATGGTCTATACCAGTGCCCTAGGTCAGTTTTGGCGCGTCATGAGTGATATGTTTATCGACCTCTCAGACCGCTATGATCGGCGAGAGATCCAGTCTATTCCCCAAGTCGTCGAGCATGTTCTCGCGGGTTTAGTTGCTGCCGCCAATACCCCCATCACCTACACAGTAACCATTAGCGGCAAACCCTACGACCTCATCCCCCCTTCCCAAAACTTCAAATTCTTAATGGAAACCGCCGTTCCCTACGTCGATACCATCTTCTTTCGCGGCACGCCCTTCCTCGGAACCGTTTCTTACAACGCCCAAGCTCGGCAAATTCCGGGAAAACAAGCCGAATTTAACTATGGAGCGCTCTACGCTGACCCCCTCCCCACTGGAGGTGCAGGTATTCCTCCCACTTTGCTCATGCAGGATATGCGTCACTTCATCCCCGATTATTTGTACGAATTTTATCAACGCAGTCGTCGCGGCGAAGATGACCTGTTAGTGAAAATCTGTGTTAGTTTTCAGAAGTCCATGTACTGCGTCACCACAGCAGCTATTAAAGGACTCACTCCCTATCCCCTCGAAACCCCCGATCCAGAGCAAAAACAGGCCAACCGAGCCTATTTTGAATCGTGGATGGATCGCTTCATGACTTCTCGCCTGCTAGAGGTCAATCAAGGCTAGGAAATCAGCGTAGTGCCCTGACGCTGTGTTCACAGCACTACGAGATTGGAGATCGCTATTCAGGTCAGTTGCTACGAGCTATTAAAGGGAGTTTTCTTGAACTTCTGATGGCTCTAATGCGATTTTCTCCACCTCAGAGTAATATACTGAATCAGCTCACTTTATATGGAGAAGCAGCATTTTGAGCCTACAGTGAAGTTGCTTTAAACAACATTAAGGAGGAAGGAACAGTATTGCACGATTACAGTGCAAGAGTGCTTTTAGAAGAGAAGGAGATTGCCTCGCCTTAGCTCAACCTTCATTCCAACCTTCAACAATTGCCATCGTTATATTCACATAGGGATTATCTAAAAATTCATTGAGGGCAGCTTTACCACCAGACTTCAAAGCGTTAACCGCACGTTTTTTAAGGGTCGGATCTACACCAGCATTGACCCAAGCTGTTTTCTGCTCCAGGGTCGCTTCCGGGTTATTTTCTTCTAGCTGTTTGAGAAGACGCTGAATTTCATGAGCCGCCTCTGCTAATGTTTGCTTTTGTTCTGGAAGATTAACGTGTATAATTCCTTTATTGTCACCGCCAAACACACTACCTATCTGAGCGCCACTAAAGGTTTGTTGAACTTTTGGTATATCCGACATTTTTTCCAATCTCCTGTTGAAAGTAATTCAATTCTTCTGTGATGGATCACCTGTAACTATAGTACCAGAAACATTTCCAGCGACAACCCCTACAGCTCCTTGGAAGTTTTGGCTGATGTTAACAACAAAGTTCTCTAAAGCATCCACAGGTAAACCTTCCGCTTCAAAAGATGCTTTTATTGTATCGGCCACTAAATTTAATGTACTGATCATAAACATTTCAGCATCATCAGTATTGAAAATATCTAAGTCAAGACCTCTCATGAATGTTTGTTGTAACGATTCTTTAAGATTATAGCCCCTAATAACTAACCATGATAGTTGTGGGCATATCATGGATAAAATAGAAGCTATAATTAATACTACAACTGCAAGAATGATCTGAGCAAGTGCTAATCCTATTACAGGAATTACACTTACAAATGCCAGACTTAGCATAGCTGCAAATGTTATAGGAGCTATAGTTACAAGAGAAAACCAAGCTTTTCTAATTAACCGATGAAAGTCCAAAGTTCCAAGGACAAAGCTACTAAGACCGACATAAAGATTATCACCATATGGGAGAAACCGTATAAATATTGTCGCTTTGGCATTCCAACGCATCAGACTTCGCCTAAGAATTAAATAGGGACGTTCAGATGCATCAACTGTAAATTGGTAAGTGACACTATCTAATGAAACGTTCTCTAAGCTACCGCTCTTTATTTTTTCAAAAATAATTGTGTATAGCTCGTGACAAAACTTCTGTAAATTTATCTTATTGCGATCAATTGCATAGGTGTTATAAAAGCTTAGCCTGGGCAATTGAATGCCTGAACAGGCTGCCGGATCTAAGCTTGCCCAATTAATCATGATGTAATTTTTTTTATTTGATTGTTCTTTACTAAGACTATCTCTAATATACAAAACCTCATTAGCATATTCCGTCATTTGGTAATAAAAAAATCCCAAGGCAATGTTTTTAGAAATCAGTACAATCACTGCTAGAGTTTTCCAGAATGCAAAAAGATTTAAGAATAAAAGACATGCAACAATGAATCCAAGTGGTGCGTAATTGACTGTATCAGTATCAACACTATGGTATATATCACCATTATGCTCATGATTTTTTATAAATCGATAAAGTCCTTTGGCAAGTCGCTGGTAACAAATGAAATTCCAGAAAAAAGTATTAAAAACGGGGATAAATAGAAATCCAACTGCTTTAACTGGACTGGTACCTTTGACATAGGTACTTGGCAGCACTTGCCAAAGCCTGTAGTGAAGTATTGCTGTTAAGATAAGAGAAACTAGAGTAGCAAGGTTTAATAGTAGTTGAAAAGAGAAAAGCATTTGTGTAACAGAGGGATTTATAGTGGCTGCATTACTTTCTATAGAGAAAACTGCTGCCAGGATCGCTAGTACCACCACAGCACAAAGGGATATAATCACTGGTTTTGCACTTATTTCTTCCATTTTCAACTTAATTTTTAGATAAGAGGATGAAATTATCAAATAATACTGAAGATACCGAAAGTTATAGATCAATGTCAACTTTTTCTTAATTCTTTCTCCATCATATAATCGCCACTCAATCCTTGATTCTAAACCCAAGTGTTGGACTACATGCGTAGGCGAAAGCTTTGGGGAGAGAGTAAAGTTTAGTGGTGATATCCAAATGTTGACTCTTGACGCAGCGTATCTAATCAATTGCTCTAGTCTCGTGCTAAAAATCAAATTATAGTTGATTGGAATAAGAAGGGGACAAGGACAAATAGTATAGTGGAGGTGCGAAGCTATAGTCGATTCGGTTAACAGTGAGACATAATTGTAGGGGCGAACGGCCGTTCGCCCCTATAGATACCGACGTTATAGATAAATGCTAGTGTCTCAACCTTAATCGAATTGACTATAAGTTCGCACCTCCACTATGTCTGATACCATTTCTTTATGAAGCTGCACTTCATAAAAGAAAATGAAGATATAATGGGTATGGTATGACTCTGACTGTTATTTAAATTGACTATAAGCCCCTGATCGCCACTACGGGAGCAGCAAGTACCAACAGGAGCGATCTCGCCATGGAATAAGTGGAGAAAGCCAAGTGATACGCCTACGGGAGGCAAGCGCGATCGCAGTGACAAGTGTTTATTTCCCCCCTTGTGAACATGGGATGAAATAGTGAAAAAAAAGAATGCTACACCGTCAAACGTTTCAGCTCAAGAAGTAAATACTTTACTGTTGCCAAAATGGGGCGAACTGCAAAGCTAGGAATTTGGGTGTCCTGTGCCAACCTCTTCAACTGGCGATCGCCGGGTAGCATCCTCTTCGGAAGGGTTTCTTTCGCTCTTTCTGATCCTGATGATAGCGCAAGAATATCGATAGGGGTAATGCAATATTGATAATAAATATGATAGATTTATATCTATGAATAAAAATTTCTAATTGAGGAACAGGTTTTGAGGCAAGCTACTCTGCATCAATTAAAAGTGTTTGAAGCCGCAGCCCGTCACGGCAGCTTTACGCGGGCAGCAGAAGAGTTATATTTAACCCAGCCTACCATTTCCATGCAAGTAAAGCAATTAAC
Source organism: Roseofilum sp. Guam (assembly GCF_017746735.1). Taxonomy (NCBI): domain Bacteria; kingdom Bacillati; phylum Cyanobacteriota; class Cyanophyceae; order Desertifilales; family Desertifilaceae; genus Roseofilum; species Roseofilum sp. Guam. Next base: position 14,589 of record NZ_JAGHZN010000054.1, read on the forward strand.
GAAGGCTGTGGGAATGCCTTTATTTGAACAAATTGGTAAACGATTATATCTGACGGAGGCAGGTCAGGAACTTTTCGCGGCTTGTCGTGACGTTTTTGACCGCATATCCCAATTGGAAATGACCATTTCTGACTTAAAGGGATTGAAACAAGGACAGCTTAAACTCAGTGTAATCACTACTGCCAAATATTTTGTTCCTCGCTTACTGGGGCCCTTCTGTCAACGCTATCCGGGTGTAGATTTTGCCCTTCAGGTGTTCAACCATGAAGGATTGCTAGCCCGCATGTCCGAAAATCTTGACGATCTCTATATTCTCTCCCAAGTGCCGGAAAATTTAGATGTCGCAGCTCACCAGTTTCTGGAAAATCCCTTAGTGGTTTTGGCCCAGCGAGAACATCCCCTAGTGGGACAACAAAAGATTCCCATCGAGCGCTTATCTGGGGAACCGTTTATTATGCGGGAAGAGGGATCGGGAACTCGTCGTGCCGTTGAGAAACTGTTTAATCAGGAGAATATTAGCGTTAAAGTGAAACTAGAGTTAGGCTCGAATGAAGCTATTAAACAGGCGATCGTGGGCGGTTTAGGTCTGTCGGTATTATCCTTACATACCTTAGCCCTAGAGGGCGCTACTGGAAAGCTGGCAATCCTTGATGTGGAGCATTTCCCCATTGAACGTAATTGGTTTGTCGTCTATCCCAATGGTAAACAGTTATCCGTAGTCGCAACAGCTTTCTTAGAGTATCTGTTGGATGAAGGTAAAAAAGTGGCTGAAGAGACAGCCATGGACAAGCTTCACTAAGGTCTGTTTTAGATTAGGGAAAAATTAACCGGGTGATAGCCAGTCGTAATCGTAGGGAAGATGACAAAGGCGATCGCCTCACCTAACCTATCCCCAATTACTCTATGATTAACATTGATACTCTAGTGTCAGCAACTTTCTGCTCCCTCGCGTTGGGAATATCTGCACCTGCTTTTGCCCAACTCAATTTTGAATTACCGTCCGATAGGACTCTTCAAGAGTGTCCTCAGATTGGTTATAGCGCTTTTGTAATTAATACTGAAACGGCTGATCTCGAACAACTGGCCCAAGTTGCTCAAGTACCCCTCAATCAGGTTACCCTATGTAAATTGGCTATTCCCGATCAAGGTTTTGTTGTAGGCACTCAAATTCAGTTAACTGCGTCTTTTAATCAAGAACATCGACCGACTTTTCAACTGGTACGCAAGCTGAAACATCAAGGCTATCAAGCCTATCTTAGTTATACCAGTGATGAACCGATTGAAGGATAAGAGTCTTTGAGTTCAGGCTGAGTGTGGTGTTGAGGATCTGAAACCGTTTACAAACCCCTAGATAACCTAAAGTAGAGGCGAAACATGTTTCGCCTCTACTACATTTTGCTGTGCCTCATTTATTCTGATTATTATTATGAATTACCAGCGCTATATTGAATAGTTTGCTCTAAGCGAGGTAAAGCATTAGTTGCTGATTCCCGAATATAAGTATCCGCCGATTCATCATTGGCTAATTGGGTTAAGACTTCTGTCGCGCGAGCATCTCCCATAGAGGCCAAAGCATTAATAATTGATACCCCTAAAGCTACATTTTCTGTTGTTTTTAGGGTGTCTACTAACAACTCTAACATTGGTGAACCTACAGCCCCCAATGCCATCACTGCAGTAATATTAACTAGTTGATTGGGATGATTCAAGGCCAGCTTTAAACCGTCTACTCCTTCTTCTGGAAAAGCATCAGGCCCATGATTGACCGCCACTTGGGCTAACGCTTTCACACAACTCGTTTGAATAGTTGAATTATCACTTGACTCCAATAGGGAAACAATGGGCACAATCGCATCTGGGCCAATTACCCCTAATGCCTTCACTGCTGGTCGCCGAATATCCACATTCTCTTCCTTCACCATCTCAATTAAGCGACCAATGGTATCTTCGTCTCGATTTTCAGCTAACTGTACCATGGCACGTTCTCTTAAATTTGGATTGGGATGTGTAAGCTGTGTAAATAAAGCGTTAGTATCTGAAGTCATTGTATTTAACTATAGAAGGATTAACAATTAAGGCTTAACAAACCAAGAACTCTAAGTCTTGAACTTGACTGCATATGAAGCCAAGCTGTAGACTTAGAGTTCTCTAAAGTTTAATTCTTGAACATTAAGGATCAAGAATCCAACTCAAATTTTTCCCAGTTATAGACTAGGATAAGGAGTTGATTACATAGTCTAGCAGAGCATTGTACTCAACTAGAGCTTGTGCAGACATATCGCGAGGAGCGCAACCCCGGTTACGAGCATAGCTAAGAGCTGCAACATAAGGAGCGGTGGGCAGACCTAAAGCACGATAAACTTCACGCTGTCCAGCAATTCCCCACTCATCAAGAGGGCCAGTACCGCCTACAGCCAAGCAGTAGCTAATCAAGCGCATGTAGTGCTTGATGTCACGCAGACACTTAGCTTTGAAGGTATCGGTAGAGTTGGCTTCACCAGAATTGTTCAGGTAAGGATACTGTTTGATGCAAGCATCATAAGCTTCCTGAGCAACAGCATCAACGTTACCGCTGAGTTTTTCAGCAGCTTCCAAACGAGCAGCCGCACGTTGGAGGCTACCTTGAACAGACTCTAGGTCAGAGCTGCTAGGAAAACGACCAGCAGCATCAGCAGCAGCAATAGCCGTGGTGAGAACTGATTTCATTTCTTTACTATCTCCAGGTTTATGTGATCGGTGTTACTTTTTAAGGGACGATTGCCCGTAGATCTTCGGTGCAGTGATTTATCGGTTTTAGCTTAAAGCGGAAATAACGCGATCGAAGTATCCAGCACACTCAGCAGCTAACGCAGAGCAGTCTCCTTGGGGAGTATCGTTTTTACGATATTTTGCTCCAGCACGCTCTTCTGTGTTGGTGTTGGTAATGTGAGCAACACAAACAGCCTTCATGATTTGTACTGCACGAACGGTAGAAGTTGAGGGAACTCCTAACGCGGTGTAGGTTTCTTTCAGACCATTTAAGCACCGATCTTCGAGAACAGAAGCATCACCAGCTAACAAGGCGTAGGTGACATAGCGAAGAATGATTTCACCATCACGTAAGCAAGCAGCCATACGACGGTTGGGGTAGCAGTTACCACCAGCTTGGATTAAGCCTTGGTTTTCGCAAATCATACCGGTGATTGCATCAGAAACGCAGCAGCTTGCGTTACTAGCTACAGCATTAACAGCGTCTAAGCGCTTGTTGCCTTCAGAAATAAAACCTTTGAGTTCAGCAATTTTGTCGCTGCTCAGAGTGGAAGTGCTGGCATCTGCTGATACCACAGCTCTCGAAAAAGCGTCAAGCATTGAAATGTTTCCCTCTCAATAGTTGAATTTTAAGTGACCCGTTTTGCACTGGTCATAACTGACTATAGGAGATGATGGGGACTGATGGTAGCTTTATGATAAACAATGTAATAATCCTTTACAATTCAGAGGATTTTATTAATGATTGCCAGATGATAAATCGGTAAAGAACGGTATCACTGATCCAGAAAGGGTTGATTTCAAGGTATTTTTAAGAAATCTGCTGATGCTAGTTCAGTGCTTGAGTTATGGATAAACGATTTTCTCAGCTTTTTAATTTAAGTGAAGACCAGGCGATCGCCCTGTTAGAGATGCCTTTGGATCAGTTAGCCGATCCGAGCGATCGCTATGTGGCGGCTTGTCACCTGATGCGCTATCCCACAGAACGGTCGATAGCTGCCCTGATCAAGGCCATTCAAAATCAGGAGGACGATCTGTATAATCGGATTGCCCGACGTAAGGCGGTGGAGAGCTTGGGACGATTGAAGGCTGAGATCGCCATGCCTACCCTGCGCGAGTGTTTAACGGACTCGGATATCTATACAGTGGAGAATACGGTTTGGGCGATCGGCCAGATCGGGACAGATGACCCGCAAATTTTAGAACAAATCAGCCAACTGTTGCAGCAACCGAATCAAAGCTATCGGGTCATTATCCAAGTTCTGACCCAGTTAGGCTATCAACCTGCTCTAGAGGCAATTCAACCGTTTATAGACTCAGACGATCTGTGTATTTCCAGTGTGGCGATCGCCGCGACTTGTCAGTTAAGTGGTGATTTCAGTTCCATGGATCGGGTAGTGGGCTTTCTGCATAGTGACAATCTTAATGTGCGCCGAGCTTGCATCCAAGATTTAATGGATACTCATCATTATCCAGCTCTGCCCAGAATTGTCCAATGTCCGGTTTCCATTGTCTTTCGTCTGCGAGGGATTAAACATCTGGCTCAAAGTGGAATTGCTGCCCAGAAATTCACCTTTTCCGAGGTCGAACCCTATTTTGACCAGGTCATCCGAGATCATCCAGATACCCTAGAATTTGTCCATGAATATGACCAAACCCCCACCATAGAGTTTGCGATTAATGAACTCTATAGCACGGATTTTGGGCGCTGTTATTTAGCCAGCCATACCCTCCTGCACACCTACCCACAAGAGGCACCAGAAGCTCTATTAGCCACGTTTGCTGACAAAGCAAATAATGATTATGGCGCTCATTATCATGTGGTCAAACTCTTGGGATGGCTAGGGTACTCACCTGCCTACAATTTGCTGGTAGAAGCCTTGCACAATGAAGCTCCTCAATTCCAAAAATCTAGGGCTGCTGCGGCGATCGCCCTAGGGAATTTAGGGGCAACAGAAGCCATTCCCCTGTTACATGAGGCCCTGAAAACATCGATTTTCGATCTCAAGTATGCAGCTCTCTTGGCATTAGACCAATTAGGCGATCGTAAAGGAGGGGAGATCTGTACCCAAGATCAGGATTTAATCTTACAAGCCAAAGCTCTAACTCAGGCTTCTCATTAATCGGTCAACCCTTATTACAGTTCTTCATCAAACACTGGGGGCCAAATTTCGGCAATTGAAAGTTCCCAACCCGGCAATAATTCTGGAATAGTCAAAGTATCTTCACTGCTGAGAACAACGGGTTTACTGTTCGCACGGTAAACCGTCACTATTAGATTTTTGGGGTCAACTAAAATCCCAACTTGACTCCCTAACTCCAAAAATTTCTCCAGTTTTTCCACCCAGGGTTTAATATTGTCAGATGCTGACCGAACTTCAATCGCTAAATCTGGAACCAGTTCGGCAAAAGCACGGGGAGCTTGACGCATTTTCTGGGCAGGAACAAAGGAAACATCTGGCCCCCGTAAATTGCCATCCGGTAAGCGAAACCCTGCCGAAGAGCCAGTAACATAGCCCAAAGATCTGGGAATTACCCAATTTTGTAAGAAAAAGATTAATCGGGCAATAATCACTTCGGAAACATAATCGGATAATCCCATAACAATAATTTTACCATCTACTAATTCGGTTCTATAGTCCAGATGAGCATCGCTTAATTGGGTTTGCAGTTGTTCTAGGTCTTTAACAGTCAGAGACATCGTGTTCTTCCTCCTTAATGGTTACTTATTATCGAATAGGTAAGAAGATCGTCATCACTTCTCCTTGCTTCGGTCGTTGACGGATCAAAAGTTTACCCCCGATCGCCTCAAACAGGTTTTTGGTAACGCTCAAATTCAGGCTCAGATTCCCTGTTTCTGGTTGAAACATCAACACTTGACCCAATGCTTTAAAAGGAGACAAACTAGGGCAAGCTTGAGGTGTTTCTGAGATTAATTGTAATTTCAGTTGATTGCCTGCGGGAGTCACTTCGACTTGTACATGGGAACCGGTGGGCAACGTCGAGGTGAAATTCTGAATCACATTGGTTAACACTTGATCCAATAAATGAGGGTCACTGACGACTGTAGGCGTATGTTGAGGTAAAACCACATCTAAGGTTACGTTACGACGACCGGCTTGTTTCTGCCATTGAGGAATACCGTCCTGAAACACCTGGGCTAGAGAAGTCGTGGTTAACTGGGTAGATTGGGACTTGGTGGGTGTAGTTTCGAGTTCTACAGCCCGGAAAATGAGATTAAAGCGATCGATCTGTTCCGTACATTCGCGATCAATGGTGTGCAGACGCTTCAACACTTCGGGGGGGAGATTAGAGCGTTTGAGCAACAGGCGAGTATAGGTGCGAATTGTCGCCAAGGGAGTTTTGACTCCATGGGCGATCGCCTGAAGCAATTCTAGATCGGGTTGAGAGGCCGTTGTTGTCGGTGATGGGGGCGTTTGTTTTTTCACTCCCTCTGAAGATCGATCGGCAGTCGATACCGCAACCGAAGGTTCAGGGAGATATTGAACCATCAACCGACTAAATGCCGTTACCGTTTGATACCCTGGAGCAACGGGAGGAAACTGGTGATACAGGTTATCCAGATGCTGCACATCCTCCGGAGTCCCAGTCAGGCAAACTCGCGATCGCAAAGCATTCCAAGCCCGTTCAACATCCTGGGGGTCAAAGGAAAACTGAAATCCCAGATCTCCGGTCGTTTGAGGGGCGATCGCCATGACCAAACTCAATGAAGGGGTTAACACCACAGCAAATTGTTCATAATGCAGAGGATCTTGAGGTGCTAATAGGGTTTTGGCAGTGAGCGGACAAGATGACTGATCGGACGAGAGAGGAGCGCCATCGTAGACCGGGGAAGAGCCAACTGGAGTGAGGGGTAAGTCTCCCGATTGGGAAGGAGATGGAGGGAGTTTAAACAGCAAAGAATGAGTTTCTTGCAGGGGTAAAAACAGCCAAGAGGTAATCTGGGGATGGGGATGGGCTAGAATAGGAGAGCTACAGAGAATTAAGCCTTGGGAAAGTTCGTCTCGATCGAGCAAATCATTTAATGCGGCGATCGCTCCACACCAAGATCGTTCAGCCTTATGTTGACCATTGGCGATCGGCTCCAACTGCCCTAAAATTTCACTTAACGTTGGCATCATCCACTCAAACATAACCATTTCCCCCATCTGGCGCGAATTATCACAGATCTTACCTGTGAGGGTATCGGTCTTTTTAGGCAATTGACTAGGAGGTGAACCGAATAAATCAGTTGCAATTTCCGGATCGCCAACTCTTGACTCTTAACTGTCCACCGTCTTAGTTATCCTCCCCACAAGGGTCATTAAATTTCGTATAAAAACTACCGTATTGTAACCAATACTGTTTTAAATTATGATTAGGGGTGTGCAAGCTAGCCTTGGCTTGATACAAAATCACCTGTCGATGTTGACCAATCCAAACCCGCCGAGCTGGTTCTACAGAAATCAAAGTTCCGCCCAAACTCGATACACATTCTTCAAATCGTTCTACCGCTGAATATTCTACACTTTGAAATATAAAAAAACTACCGGAACAGATTAAATAGCGATTTCTGATCCAGTTTCGCATTTTTTGACAAGCCACTGGGGGTATCACAGCTCTCTCCACTCAGAACTTTTCAACTCTCTAGAGCAAAACAAGGGGTTTTAACCCCTTGTTTATCTGTCCAATGATTGACTACCAGGGCACAGTATTATGGCGATTTTTATGCCACTTCTGTAATGCTCACAATCTTACCACCGGCTCGATGAATCCGTTGGATTTGGGGAGTCATTTTTGCTCCAGAGACTAAATACCGAGTTGTACTAACATGGCGGGGACAATCAAACTTAGATCCGGTTACCAGAATCTCAAAGGTCTTCTCGGTTGCATCTTGATAGGCAGCTACACGACCACCTGTGGAAGGCAACTTAATTTTCGTTGTTGAATTGGTAGCCACATCTTGTACCAACCGAGAACCTTTAAATGCGCTATCTACGCCTGCATTACCTTGGTATAAAGACAAAGTGCGGTTGTAGTCAACTTGCTTTAGTCCGACTTGGCTGATTGAACCTTGATAGTAAGGAACGATATTGTCTCCAAACTTCTCTTGGTATTCCACACTATCGATATAGGAATCGATTTCGGCATCATAACCTTGCTCAATACACAGAGTAATATGTTCCGAAAGTTCCGCCTGATCGACTGGCGCACGTCCCAACAGATGCTTGAAATTCAATTCAACAAATCGATAGGGAGCGCAAGATTCAAAATAGCGACTACGGTAGAAATCAGACTTTGCTACCGCACGGACAAATTCACGAACGGTGATGTCTCCTTGAATCAACTGGGATTCAGCGGTAACCAACCGTTCACTGTCCATTACATGGGGATTTCCCAGCACTTGCTTATAAACAGCACGAATTACTATTTGCTGTTCATCCAAGCTACTGGCACTCCAAAGCTCAATGGGGTCATCTAATACTACACTCATTGGTATTATCCTGAATGGGTTTTCAATGCTTTATTTAATTAATCGTCTTTCCTCTTTTTCCTCTCCCTGATTTTGAATACAGGAGGAGTAATATCGAGGTTTGGATCGATAATCAGAAACATTGCAACAGTTAAGTTATATTACTCAACTGTTGATTGCTTAGTTTGCTGATGAACTTAGTCTACTACAGGTAGGTCTCAAAGCCAATACCTCATTGATCTTCAACCTAAATTTCCTGAAGTTTAGTGTTCCTTATTTATAAGGAAATCACTCCCCAAGCAGCTAAAGCTACAGCAACTACTCCTAAGGTTAATAAACCTCCTCCAGTGAGAGCAATGAGCCGGCCTGTTAGACGAACCCAACCTGGATAAGGAGGGCGCTGCCATGACCAACGATAAGTCGGCATAAGAGGTGGAAAATAACCCAAAGATTCTAATTTCTGGCGATAATCTTCTCCATACCGAGGCATCCTCGCACTGGGTAAATTTCCCTGAGAACGTTGGGGCAAAATCCGCCGTCTCTGATAGGGAACCGTATCATAACCAAAATGGGTCAAGTATTCTTCTGTATTGAGTAATTGATCGACAAATCCATTTAATCCTTGCGTCGCAAGAACAATCGACCAGGCTAATTTTTCCCGCTCTCCATACACTTCGCGTCCGAGTACCCGTTGAATACACAATTCTACAAACCGATAATTACTATTGGGTTCATAGTTATTGCGCCGAAAGCTTTCAGATAAGAGCAGCGATCGAATAAAATCACGGACAGTAATTTGTCCTGCTCTTAACTGAGATTCCAGAGCATTTTTGTAATTGTGATAAATCAATTGTTGTTCGTTAAAAATTTGCCGATAGGCAGCCCAAATCAACTCATCCACCTCTACAGATGAAGGCAATCCTTCAGTTGTATAAATTCGAGGTTTTTCAGGACTAGCAATCTCAAACCCCTCAACTCGCTGATTTTGAGTGGTTGGGGAATATTCAAGCAAGGGAATTGTCATAGAATCTCCTGGAGTATTTGGGGTTACAATAAGTTAAAAAAAGGATTTTCCTTTCAACAGGTAAATTATAAGCCCTAAGCGATCGCCTAAATCCGATTCTCAGGGCCCATCTTAAACCCAATTGTTTTGATCTGAATTCTCCACTTTGAACCTCATCTTGATTCAAAGGTGAAAGTTCTTTCTGTGATTTTTCAGTTCGAGGACTCTAGAGAGTAACGTTAAGCTAGTCTCTAGAAAACTGTGTGAACTACTCGACATTGTACCATTAGGGCGCAACGCCAGCTTCTGACTTCTGAAGCAATTGCCTCCGAAAGAGCTAACTTTCGTCCTGCTCTATACAGGTCTTATCCCGCCTCCATCAGCAGTAACCTCGGTTGTCAAGGAAAATCCGTAATCCTTCATTACGGATTTTTTTTAGCTAAATGAGCCAACCTCCCATAAGTTAGCAACTTAGCAGATGGAACGTAATTAAAATAGGGAAGAAACGGTAAAGAAATCGGAAAGATGACTAAAATCTAGCAAATTTTAACATTTTGTAATACTTGATCCCGCGATCGCCGAGAGAATATGCTGAGTTTTCTTGTAAGCTGAAATGAATGGGTCAAGGCAACGATAACCACATGAGGATTCTTTTAATTGAAGATGACATAACTTTGGCTGAGACTCTAGCAGAAGCCCTCACCGATCAACTTTATGTCGTTGATATTGCACCCAATGGAGCAGCAGCATGGGAATACTTTGATGCTCTTGATTATGACCTTTTGCTCTTGGATGTGATGCTTCCCGATCTTGATGGCATCAGTCTCTGTAAGCAACTGCGTCTTCAAGGTTATCAAATGCCAGTTTTGATGATAACGGCCCGTGATACAGTTAGTGATAAAATCGCGGGTCTCGATGCTGGAGCAGATGATTATATTGTTAAACCGGTCGATCTCGGTGAATTGTTTGCACGGGTTCGTGCCCTTTTACGTCGAGGGAGTGTATCTGCTCCTATTTTAGAGTGGGGAAAATTAAGGTTTGATCCTAGCACGTATGAAGCCAATTATAACGATCGCCCCTTGCATCTCACCCCCAAAGAATATTCTCTTTTAGAACTCTTACTGCGTAATGGTCGTCGTGTGTTGAGTCGTCATGTGATGATTGAACATATTTGGTCACTTAAAGATCCTCCAGAAGAAGATACAATTAAAGTCCATATTCGGAGTTTACGTCAAAAATTAAAAGCCGTGGGTGCCCCTGAAGATTTTATTGAAACTGTTCATGGAATTGGATATCGATTAGGTAAAAGTAACTTTTATTAATTCAATAAATTCCACAATAGCGCTACACTTATGCCCCATAAAAATAAGACAGAGTAGCGACGAAAACTATTCGCCCCTACTCGAACTTCTGGATTCAATCGTCTAAATATACAGAGGGAGATTCTGCCGATCGCGATTCAGAACTAAACCAACTCAGTAATCTTGAGAATTTTTCCACCCCTCTTGTGGATAGTCTGAACTTCCTGAGACATCTGGCTATAGTTAACCAGACATTCCTGACGGGTTAACTTGTTGAGACGAGCCGTAGCTTTGGAGCTAGAAAATACAATCCGAAAGCGCTTGTCTGTATTGCCATAAGAAGCACCATTTCCTACAGCGGGAAGTTCGATGGGAGTGGCGACATTCGCTGCGATAGAAGTGATTAACCGAGCCGAGTTACCGCTATCATTGGCCGCCGGTCCACGTAGTAGAGAAAACATCCGGTTGAAGGTTTCATTTTTCAATCCCACCACTGAACGAATGCTACGCGGATAGGGCACAACATGATCGCCAAAATTTTCAACATACTCCTCACTGTCAATGTAGGAGTCAATCTCAGCGGCGTATCCTTGCTGATTATAGATTTGGACATGCTCGGCAATTTCTTCCTGTGATTGGGGAGCGCGACCCAATAGATGCTTGAAGTTTAACTCGATAAAGCGGTACTGGGGGGAGGAGTGGAAGAAAAGGTCTTGATACAGACTTGATTGGGCTACAGCCCTGACAAAATCACGAACAGTAATATCTCCATTGCGTAATAAGGATTCAGCACTAGAGAGGCGGTCGCCTTCCATCAAATGCTGATTTCCCAACACCTGTTTATAAACAGCCCGAATGATCTGCTCTAGCTCTGCTTCGTCAGCATTAGGACGAAGTTCTAGAGGTTCAATTTCAAAGGCATCTAAGCCCAGCGTCGCTGTAGTTAAATTTCCCATTGTTTTTAAATAAAGCTAATTTCTGATAGTTGACCGAATGGCCATAACTCCTGCATCCTAAACGATGGGGATTTCTCCAGGTCGTTAAATGAGAGAGAATTTCATAAAACTTTACACTCTCATGGCTTGACCCTAAGACAGGGTCAGGTTATAGGTAAAATAACCGTTAAGGTTGTGCCGACACTGATCTGGCTATCAACCCGAAGGCTTCCGCCCTGTAATTCCACGCATTTTTGAGTCACGACTAACCCTAATCCGGTACCGGGAATATTGCCGACATTGTGACCGCGTTGGAAGGGTTCAAAGAGGTGTTGTCGATCTTCTGGGGAAATGCCAATACCGCGATCGCAGATTTCAAAGATAATATTCTGCTGCTCAAAGGTTAAGCGTAGTTCAACATCGCTACCAACCGGAGAATATTTAATCGCATTAGAGAGCAAATTAGACAGAATCGATCGCAGCAGTTTCTCATCCAAATCCACCCAAGCCGAATCTTCAGCACAGATGAACTGAAGGGAATACTGATGACCCGCACTGAACTGAATTTCTTCGAGCAATTGGCGACAGAAGTGAGGCAAATCCAGGGTTTGGGGATTAAATTCCAGTTTGCCCGCTTCCGCGCGATTAATGGTGAGAATATCATCGAGCAGGTGTACCATTTGTTTAATGGATTCTTCAATTCGCCGTAAATTCCTGGAGCGCTTGATCGGATCTTCCGGTCGATTCAGATGAGAAGACTGTTCTAACAATTGGGCAGCCGCTAGAGCTGTACTCAGAGGGGTGCGAAACTCATGGGAAGCCATAGAGAAAAAGCGAGTTTTCAGGGTATGGAGTTCTTTTTCCTGTTCTAGGGCAAGTTTGACCTCGTTTAATCTCTTGCGAGCCGTAATATCGCGGGAATTTACAACAATTCGCAGTTCTGGAGATGTGTCCATCCCATTTTCATTCGCCGATCGATCGCCATGGGTAACAGCTTCTAGGATACGCCAAGACCCATCTTGATGTTGGGCACGAAATTCCATCAGAAGGGACATATCCTGACTTTCCAAACTATTAATCATCTGCTGATAAATTTTGCTGGAGTCATCGGGATGCACTACGTCAAAAAAGTTCTGACCCATCAGTTGAGTCGGGGAATACCCCAGGACTTTTTCTACTGAGGGACTGGCATAGTCAATGTTTCCTTGGCGATCGAGAATGGTAATAATATCTAAGGCATTCTCAATTAGGGAGCGGAAGCGTTCTTCAGAGCGCCGCAGAGCGTCTTCAGTCTGTTTGCGTTCGGTGATATCTCGCTGGATAGAAATCCAGTGGGTATATTCGTGGTTCTTGTTGGCAACGGGAACGACGCTAAACTCCACCCAAAACTCCGAGCCATCTTTACGATAGTTCATCAATTCTATGGTTAATGGTTGCCATTGGCACAGGGCAGTTCGCACCTGGTCGAGTTTTTGGCGGTCGGTTTTTGGCCCTTGGAGAATGCGGGGGGTTTGGCCAATCAGTTCTTCCAGGGTATAACCAGTCATCCGTGTAAACGCTTGATTGACATAGAGAATACGGGGGCCGGGGAGATCGATGGGGAAGGCTTCCGTGATTAGGACGGCATCATTGGTATTGATGACCACAGATTGAAGCAGGCGCACCTGTTCCGCTTGCCGTTTCTGTTCGGTGATATCCGCAACTACGGCAACCATGCCACTAATGCGATCATTACTATCGAGCAGGGGAGCCGCAGACAAGACGATATCAATGGGGGAGCCGTCTTTTTTGAAGCGACGCAGTTCGAGACTGGGAGGGGTGATGCCTTGCAGACAAGCTTGGCGAAGGTTGCGGTATTCTTCGACGGTTTCTTCACAGAGGATGGGGTTGGGTTGATGGTAGACTTCGGGTTCTGTCCAACCAAATATTTTTTCGGCGGCTGGATTCCAAAGTTGTATCTTATCTTGGAGGTCAAGGGTAAAGATAGCACGAGGGGAGGCTGCAATTAGAGATTGTAGCGTGTGGTTGGTGTGCCGGAGGGCGATTTCGGTGCGTTGATGTTCGGCAATTTCTAGGCGTAGAGCGTCGTTGGTGCGGGCGAGTTCTTCGGTGCGTTGCTGTACATGTTGTTCGAGTTGGGTGTTAAGCTGTTGCAGTTGTTGATAGAGTTCTCCTTGGCGAATGGCGATCGCCACTTGAGTCGCCAGTTGCTTCATCAGTTCGATTTCGTGGGGTTGCCATTGCCTGGGTTGGCGACAGTGGTGAGCAATGAGTAAGCCCCACAGATGGGGAGTTCGATCGGGGTTTTCGATATCGGTTGGCGTTTGGATAATCGGAACAACTAATTTCGCTTGGACCGCAAATTGTTGGACAAATTCGACTAAACAGGGTTCAATGTCGGCCTGTTCGATATTGGCGATCGCCCGAATTTTGCCGTTCAGATAAGCTTGATGATAGTCCTTGGGAAAGACTTCTTCCGGAAAGACGGTGCCTAAAATGCAGGGATAATCGGGTAAAACGGTTTCGGTGATGGCGCACCCGGTTCCATCAGCATAAATTTGATAAATTAAGACGCGATCGCACTCTAAAAATTGCCGCACATCAGCAACCGTAGTTGCCAGGACTTCATCGAGATGCAACGATTGCCGGATATGTTGGGCAATTTCGTGAATTAACCGCTCCCGCTGTGTTTGTTGTCTCAGGCTCAGTTCCGCCCGACGGCGGCGAGCAATTTGTTGATAGACTTGGTAAGTGGCGATCGCCAGCAGCACCAGTCCACTCAGAATACTAATACCTGTCATATGCATTGATGGGAATAGGGAATAGGGAATAGGGAACAGGCAATCTCCATATCTGTGTATCTCCGCGTCTCCATGTCTCCGTGTCTCCGTGTCTTGGTGTCCCCCACTCCCCCACTCCCGCGTCTCAATAAGACTCCAACAACCTCTTCACCTCAGTCTGCAAATCCCACTGTTTCATCGTTTCCCATTCCGCTTGGCGCACGGCTAAATAGGCTTGGGCTAAGGGAGGACTGAGCGCTTTAAGTAAAACTTGATTGTCGCGCAAAGCCGTTATCGCTTCTAGAAGGGTTTTCGGTAACCCTTCAATGCCACGATGTTGGCGCTCGTCTTCGGGCAAGGTACCCGGATCGCAATCTACCGGTTCGGGAGGTTCGATCTGGTTTCGCACCCCATCCAAACCGGCTGCAATTACCGCTCCTAGGGCTAAATAGGGGTTTGCAGCAGCATCAATGGTTTTAAACTCAAAATGAGTGGAACCCGTGCCTTCTGGGTTACTTATGACGCGGATGGCGGCTTCTTTATTGTCTAATCCCCAACAGGAAAAGGCTCCACTCCAGGAATGGGGTTGGAGACGACGGTAGGAGTTCGGGATAGGATTAGTGAAGGCCATCAGGGCACGATGGTGATGGAGGATACCACCAATAAACCAGCGAGCGCGATCGGATAATCCCAAAAGTCCGAAGGGGTTGGGGAGTAAATTTTCGCCTTTATGCCATAAACTTAGATGGAGATGAGCGCCACTTCCGGCGCGATCGGGGAAAATTTTGGGTAAAAAAGAAGCAATACGATGATGATAATGGGCGATCGCCTTCACGGTTTCCCGAAACACCACCTGCTGGTCAGCAGCAGCCAAAGCATGAGTATACAACACCGAAATTTCCTGTTGTCCCGGCCCGGACTCTGGATAATACTGCTCCACTAACACTCCTTGCTCATTTAACGCCGTCGCAATATCATCAATAATCCGTTGCTGAATATCCATACCATAGGTCGAACAATAGGGAGCTTGGTCAGTGGGAATAATTTCCCCATTTTCAGAGCGCTCTAGTAAATAAAATTCATTTTCAAATGAAGCAATAACTTCCAACCCTTCCAGTTTCGCATCGGCTGCCATATCCCGCAAAAACCGTCGAGGACAGAGTGCCCAAGGTTCTCCTTCTTTCACCATATTCCCCATCACCCGTGCATGGCTTGGGGTATAAGGTAGAGCCATCAGTGTAGACCAATCGGGAATTAATTGCACCTCTCCCACGGGCCCTAACCCACTTCCAGAAGCTGGTGTACTGCCAATGACTGGCATCGCTTGTTGAGCCATAGCCAACCCTACCCCCTGCTCTTGATAATGGGATAACATGCCCCCATGAACGGCTTTCGCTCGAATCATATTGCCGTTATCACACCAGAGAATACGGATAAATTCGACTCCAGCTTTTTTGAGGGATGCTTCAATGTCACGATCCATGGGCATTGGGTTTCGGGTTAGGGGCGATCCCAATCATAGGATAGAGTGCTTCGCGCGGTAATGGGTAATAGGTAATGGGTAGTGGGAAAACTATTGGCGATTGTTTATCCAGCAAATCCTACGAGCGATCGCTAACTGCACCCATGAGTTTATCTCAACTTTGACAACTTAAACCTGTTTTGTCCGATTAAGCTATTCCAGATTATCCAATCTCTACATCGGCGATCGCCACGGGTCTTCCTGACAGACACTCAAACATCTCATGAAAAACAATATGGGGGGTAGACTCATTCACTCCAAACTAGATTCGTAAAATTCTCAAAATCAGGTAATTCTGGACACAGAAAAACCTAAAATAATCTGCTTTTCTAACTTTATTTTCGCTGCCCCACCCCCCTTATTTTTATGAGCCTGTTTTTTCTTTCTTGATATTTATTTTGAGCTATCTGGGTTAAACTTTCACGTTTCTCAATATTGCTTTGAGGGGAGATCTATTACCGATCGATTGAGTGAGCTGTTCAGGTAATACGGAGTTATACTTGAAGTCGATCTAAGAGTAAGCATAAAACCATAGCGAGCAGGTTGGACCAACGGCGATGACTAGAGAACTACCCGGGTATCAAATTAACTACAAGATATACGAAGGAGACCGCACGATCGCCTCAACGTCGTGATCAAATTCCTGCGTAACCCCTACCCGAGCTTGAGTGAACTCCTACAGTTTCGTAACCAGTACACCATCGCCAAAAACCTCAATCCCACCCACATCGTCGTCCCCTTAAGCCTCGAGAGATATGGCAATGGTTATGCCCTAGTCATGGAGGATGTGGGAGCCATCTCTGTGGACAAAGTCTTAGACCAAAAAGGATACTTAGACCTAGAAACTGCCTTGCCAATTGCCATTCAACTGGCCGATATAGTAGACGAGCTTGAGCGCAAAGGAGTAATCCACAAAGACATTAAACCGGCCAATCTGCTCATCGATAAACAAAGCCAACAGGTGAAACTGATTGACTTCAGCATCGCCTCCCTACTGCCTCGTGAAGCGCAAGAAATCAAAAACTTCAACGTCCTCGAAGGAACCCTCGCCTATATTTCTCCCGAACAAACCGGTCGCATGAATAGAGGTATAGACTATCGAAGTGACTTCTATTGTTTGGGAGTCACCTTATACCAACTGCTCACTGGAACCCTACCCTTCATCAGTGACGACCCCATGGAGTTAGTCCATTGTCACATTTCCCAACCCCCCATACCACCAGAAGCCAGAAATTCAGGCTCTAAAATCCCCTCGGTGGTTTCAGATATCGTGATGAAACTGATGGCTAAAAATGCAGAACAGAGATATCAGAGCGCCTTGGGGTTAAAATTCGACCTAGAACAGGCTCTAAAACAATGGCAGGAAAGGGGAAAAATAGAAGCCTTTGAGTTAGGTAGCCGGGATATTGCTGGTAGATTTCTCATCCCCGAAAAACTCTACGGACGAGAAATAGAAGT
>NZ_JAGHZN010000055.1:0-30194 GCF_017746735.1 Roseofilum sp. Guam
ACGAGGAGGAGGAGGTAGATATGAAACCTCTTGACTCGGCGGTGCAACGGAACGAGGAGGAGGAGGTAGATATGAAACCCAAACCGGGACTACAACGGGATGGGTTAGCAGGAGGAAGAGCTACCCCAGAGTTTGAAGGACAACTCAAACAAGCGAAACAAGGGGGACAAGCCTTAGATTCTACGCTTCAGACGAAAATGGGAGAAGCGATGGGCGCTGATTTTAGTAGCGTGAAGGTGCATACGGATTCCCAGTCTCATGGTTTAAGTCAATCGATACAAGCAAAAGCATTTACCACGGGACAGGATGTGTTTTTCAACAAAGGACAATATAAACCCTCAAGTCCCCAAGGTCAGGAATTAATTGCCCATGAATTAACCCATGTGGTGCAGCAGAAAGGGGCAAGCGTGCAGCGTAAAAAAAAAGAATAGGATCTTCGAGTCATCCACAATCGGTGATTAACAGAGAGGTCATTCAACGAGACCTTTGGACAAAAGATCAAGCGAAAGAGAAAGTCGCGATTAGAGGACGCTGGCGCAGTAAAGAATATCATGCCATTCTCAATACATTGGATCTCTGGCATGATGAAAGGAATGGTCTAGCCAATGAACCCCTGATTGTACAGCTTGTTTTTCTGAAAAAATTGAAGAAGCTGATTGATGTTTATATTACTAAAAAAACAAATAGTAAGCAGTCTACTAAGAAGCAGAGTAAGAAGACGAGTATACAGCAAGAAATTGATAACATGAATAAGGTTAAGGAGAATGTGAATTCCAAATTGACAACGGTACAACAAGACTATAGTCAATCGGGAGATGACCCCATTCCTCAAGTTGAAAATGCCGATTTAGGAGATTTGGACACACTTAACAAAAACTTTGAAGGAAAAAGGGATCAGGGAGGACTCAACTCAGTGAAAGAAGTAATCATGGATAATCAGGATACGAAGGGTTACTTCAAGAAAGAAAAAGCAGTTGATGAGATGTATGGAATGCATAAAGGAACAGCAGCAGGGATTCCCCAGAGAAACCCGAATCAAACCGGACGTGCGATCGCTGCCTATCGGATCGATCAACTCCTAGAAGCTGGCATTATTCCGAAAACCTATAAAGCGACTAAAGGTGGAAAAACAGGATCGGTCATGGAAAAAATTAGCGATGCGAAACCTGGGCGCGATCCCTATGACATTGATGGTGGCAGTAATATAGAAGGGCGACATATACAAGAATTACATAAGTTGTATCTAATGGATGTGATTACCGGTCAAGTGGATCGTCACCTGGGTAATGTTCTCCTCAAGGGAGGGAAAGTCTGGGGAATTGATAATGATTTAACCTTTGGCGATCAATATGGATTCGATCCTAAGAGCGGTTCATCCTCCGTGGCAATTGGTGGAAAATCAGCGAAGAATTTACACATCGATAAGGCATTTGCGATTAAAATTATTAAGCTCTCCAATAATCTCGATCGAGTCCGCCAAGCTCTCGATCCAAACGTAACCGGATTGACAAATTCTGAAGTAGAAAAAGCTATTGAACGGCTGGAGAATCTGGCGGAATATTTGATCAAGAAGGTGGCTAAAGGCAAAACAGTGACCAATTGGGATTAGTACCAGCAATTTAGATCATTAACAAGGATAGATATCAATTATGGACTCAGAACATTCTGGTTTAGAAGCGGCTCAAAGATGGCTGGCTGAGGAAGGAATACCGTTTCCTTGTATGCCAGTCGAGTTACAGAATGCTCTCAAACCTCTTTCTGAAGGGGTATTTAGCAGCCGTTCAATTCTGCCTGCTACTCCGTATTTTACCGATCCCTTTATTGAAGAGGTAGAAACTCAATCTGTGGATGATTATGTGGTGTTGGCTTTTGATGGCCATGGGATGAATTCCTATGCTATCCATTATTATCTGGTTTATGGTCCTCTCGCCTTTTTTCTACAAGTAAGCTGGGGTGGTGCTTATACGGATCGGGAAAAAGCACAGGCTGCTATCTCTTCGGTGTTTGCTAAGATCGAACCTATCATTCAAACGGCGATGAAAGTAGATGAGAGCAAGGTATCATCCCGGTTTATTCTGAGTGCAAGTAGTTTTTATGGGTGTCGTTGGCGGCAGTTGGGAGTGGATGAAGATTGGTGTGAGGAGGGATCGGGATTTAATGCAGCACTAGAGGCGCTGGAAAAGATGTTATGATTACTACTTTCGCGTCTCTAGATAAAATTTGACCCGATCGCCCAACTCATCCATACTCAACCCTTGCACCCAATATTCTACCAGGGCATGACCGAAGGCCCAGGCGTTTTTTTCCGGAGTTGCAGGGTTTTCTAGCAGTTGCGGCCAAAGGGTCAAAAGTTCAAATTTCACTTCTAACTCTGGGTCATTACTCAGGAGTAAAAATAAATCATAGGCCATCTGTAACTTGCCAATCACTACCGGTAATTGTTCGATGGGGATTTGTTCGGCGAGGAGATAGGCGAGGGTGGGCGAACCGGTGGCAATCGTTGATACAAATCGGAGGACGGGACTTTTCAGGAGTGCAGTTAAGCCTTGAGTCGTCGCCATTTGGAACGTGTAGCGGTCGATAATTTTGGCGGCAGCTAGGGTACGGGCATCGCGATCGCGTAAAAATCGTGCGAGTCTCTCTTCTTTCACTGGCCCAATTGCCTCCATGAGCAGGGCGGAGAGTTTGTCCGTATTCCAAGCCTGGCGACCGATTTGAGCATCTGCGGTGACGAGGGGCAGGAGGCGATCGCACCATTGCCCTAACTGTTGCTGACGATACTCGGTTGCCTCACGAATCGCTAACTCCTTCGGCCGCTCTCCGAATTCCCAGTCATAGGGGGGCGACCATTCCCGGATGGGGCGCAGACGGTCAACTTGCGTGACAAACGTGACAATGGGTAAAGTCTCATTCTGTTCCCGGAGTTGCTTCAAGAAATGCACATCCATTTGCAAGGCCGGATCGAGGGCAGGAGTCACTAATAAGACTAAATCGGCTTCAGCCCCAAACTCTAAAACTTGCTCGGCTAAATCGGGGCGGTTGACCTGCTCGTAACCGGGCGTATCCCAAAGATGTAAGCCCTCGCCATTAGCTCCCTGCCATTGATAATCCTGAATTTTGTCGGTACTGGGTAAAACATCCACTTCCGCCCGTTCTGCTTGAAATAAGGTGTTAATCAGGCTACTTTTACCTGCCCCTGTCCGTCCGACTAAAAGTAGATTCAGAGGTTGTTCCTCAACTTGTTCCTCTGGGGACCCTTTAGCAATAATGGCGCGTAGGGTTTCGGTTTTGGCTTTCGGTAGGGTTAATTCGGAGGCTGAAACATTGAGATCGGGAGGCGCTACGTTACCATAGAGGGCGATCGCCTGCCGACAGAGATTCCGCAGGGCTGACTCCCGTAACATTTGACCCAAGTTCACCAGTAACTCCTGAGTCGCCTTATTGCCCCACTTGCGCGTCGCCTGTCTTGCTGCGGCTGCGGCTGGATTGAGCAACCACTGCGCCCAACCCCAAACCTGTAATACTTTACGGGCTGAAGGTTCCAACTTGCGATAGATTTCATAGGCTTGATAGGCTTGGCCAACGGTCACCTGATTGAGAACAGGAGAGAGTTGGCTAATGGCACGTCCCACATCCTCCACGGTTCCTTGAACCAATCCATAGGCTTGGGGAATGTAGATATTGAGTAGAGGATATTGGGTATTTTGCCCATAAGCCTCAGCCACCGCCACCACCACGGCTTGACAACGTTGAAAAAAGGTCGCCTGATCTTCCCAAATGGGGCGATCGCCTTTTGACTCCTTGAGAATCGTCTCTAACGCCGTCTCAATCTGTGCCCCGACTTCCGCATTACCAATGGCAGACTGGGTTTCTTCCGTCACCGCCTCCATATCTGCACTGATGGCTGCGACTGCTGCTTCCACCTGTTCTACCATAGGGCGAGTCCACAGCACCAATAACCAGCGCCACCCCAAGAACACCAGGATAAAGATTGCCCAGATCCAACTCAGCCCCCAAGTATGTATCTGCAACCCAGCGGCAACAAGCAGTAAGATCGCGATCGAGGCGATCGGGGTAATTAAAACGATCCATTGCCACAGCTTAAAGCGCACCATAATCTATTAAAAATCAAAACTTTTCTTGATGCTATTAACCCTTAATCGAGCCTAACGTATTCTTCCATGCTAACTCTTTCCGGAGAATTTCTAACGCTCTTTGATCGGGTTCCGAAAACAGATTTTGGTCAATTAATTCGCCAATCACTTGTTGCACTAACTGGGAGGCAAACATGCCCCCACTGCGCAGCACATGGGCATAGTACCCTAAATGGGGGCGGCCTTGGGCGTTTAAGTGAAACTGATAAATTTCTTCGGGACTCATCTTAAAGACTGGAGTATTAACGGGAACCACAACCCTAGGGATTCCTTGCACTCCATGGAGGCGATCGCCCCCTTGGATGAACTCTCCAATTAAAATTGTACCCAGTAAAACCCGTGTTTCGACAATCAAATCTGGTGTGAAGAAGGGATCGGGATCGTTGGATAACCGAGGCCCCGTATTCAGAAATTGGGGATTAAACAACTGGGAATTATAAACTAAACCTACTGCCCAATGGCGATCGCCGAGATCTTCGAGCTTCACGAAACAACCAAACCCATAATCATCGGGTTCCGGTGGATTCAATAAATCGTGCTTTTCATCGAGTTGGACAACATAATCACAATGGGAATTAGATTTAACGACTTTACCCAAACGCATGGAAGAATTAATCATTAGTCCTTAATAATTAATCCTGATTGTATACCCATTGATGCCAACATTTAAGAATTTGATAGAATTCTGGCGGAAGGCGGGAATTATAGGCGATCGCCAAAACCTCGATCAATCCCACTGTATTGATATCAGACTGGCGTTGTAGCAGGGGGGGTTCATGGGGCATTTTTGGCGATCGCTCAAAGTCTGATAGAGAGAGGATTTTATACCTATTGTCAAAAGTTAACGTTTAACAATAGGATAAAAACCCCCATCCCTCCGACACCTCACACCACCCTGGTACACAAGGGAATCTCAGAATATGATTGAAAACAGGAGAACAACAACACAATTTCTCCAAAAAATCAATTGATGAGGAACACGCAATGAAGGCTTCAGAATTATTAGAACGCTATCGTGCAGGAGAACGGAATTTTTGCCAAGTCAATTTGGCAAATGCAGACTTGCGCCAAGCAAACCTCTGCGAAATCAACTTCACGCAAGCCAATTTGATCAAAGTCAATTTGACGGGAGCCACCCTAGGGGGAGCCACCTTTAGTCAAGCATTTATGAATCAAGCCATGCTGACAGGAGCCAACCTTATTGGGGCACACTTTGAAGAAACTTCTTTGCACGAAGCCTTCCTGAGCGATACGAATCTCCAAGGCGCAAATTTACAAGGGGCGAATTTGAGTGACTGCAATCTCAATGAAGCGATCTTAAACCATGCCAATTTACAGAAGGCTTGTTTGAGTCGGGCAAAACTGATCAATGCCTCCATGCACCATACGGTTCTGGAATATGCTAATTTGACCCACGCTATCCTGAATGGGGCGATTCTTAAACAGGCTAAATTAGCCCATAGCATCTTAGCGCAATCCATGTTAGAAACAGCAGATTTAGAACAGGCTGATCTCAGTCAAGCCATTCTCATGGGTGCGTCTCTGCGCCGGGCGATTTTGCGAGAGGCGAGTTTGCGATCGAGCAATTTAATGGGGGTTTCCTTCCGTTCGGCAGATTTGCACCAAGCCACCCTCTATCGCGCCCAACTGTACTGGACGAATTTCACCGAAGCTAATTTAAGCGAAGCGGTGTTAATGGATACGGATTTCACCCTATCCAATCTATCGCAGGCGAATTTAGAGGGGGCTTCAGTCACCGGTGCTGTGTTTCCCAAGGGATTTGACGTGAACCTAGTTAGGCAATACCGAGAACTTGGGTGAGAAATGCCCATTTATCGGCAATTTCTTGGATTTGTTTGCTGGTGGGCTTTCCTGCACCATGCCCGGCTTTGGTTTCAATGCGGATCAAGACTGGAGATGAAGCCCTGTGGGCAGCTTGTAGAGCTGCGGCAAATTTGAAACTGTGGGAAGGAACAACTCGATCGTCGCGATCGCTGGTTGTAACTAGAGTAGCAGGATAGGCAGTTCCGGGTTTCAGGTTGTGCAACGGGGAATAGCGATAGAGGTTTTCAAAGTCTTCTGGATGATCGGCACACCCATATTCATCACACCAAGCCCAGCCAATGGTAAATTTATGGAATCGCAGCATATCCATAACACCAACAGCGGGAAGAGCAGCACCAAACAAGTCGGGGCGTTGCGTTAGAGACGCGCCGACTAATAAACCGCCATTACTGCCACCGGCGATCACCAATTTCTCCGAACAAGTATACTGTTGTTCAATTAACCATTCTGCTGCCGCAATAAAATCATCAAACACATTTTGTTTATTTTGTTTCATCCCCGCTTGATGCCAGTCTTCGCCATATTCTCCACCGCCCCGTAAATTGGGAACTGCATAGATTCCTCCCTGCTCCATCCACACTAAATGACTGACCGAAAACCCCGGAGTTAGAGAAATACTAAAGCCCCCATAGCCATAGAGTAAGGTGGGATTTGAGCCATCAAGAGTAATTCCTTTCTTATGGGTAATAAAAAGAGGAACTTGGGTGCCATCTTTACTGGGATAAAACACTTGCTTACTCTCATAGTCATCTGGATTAAAGTTCACTTCTGGTTGCCGATACAGGATACTTTCTCCTGTCAGCAAGTCATAGCGATAAATAGTCGTGGGAGTTGTATAGCTGGTAAAGCTATAGAAGGTTTCGGTATCTTCCGGTTTACCATTAAACCCATTCACTGAACCTAAACCGGGTAACGCAAGAGTTTTTAGATACTCTCCCTCTAAGCTATAGATCTTGACTTGAGAATGAGCATCTTGCATCGATTGAACCACAAACTGATGATTCAGCAAACTCACTTCGCCGATCACATCATTCGATTCGGGAATAATCTCTTGCCAATTCTCTTGTTCTGGATGGTTGATATCGATCGCAATTACTCGCCACTTGGGTGCTTGCCAATTGGTTATAAACCAGAAGATTGAGCCTTGATTACCAATAAATTGATAACTGTCTTCAAATTCAGAGATTAATTCAAGGATGGGACTGTTGTCTTGGCTTAAATCTTGATAAAACACCAAATTTTTCAGTTCTGTCGAGCGCCAGACACTAATCAGTAAGTATTTTCCGTCTTCCGTGATTGTCGGAGAAAACCCCCATTCTTTTTGATCGGGACGCTCATAGATGAGGCGATCGGCTGATTGAGGATCGCCTAGCCGATGGTAATACAGTTTTTCGTAATAGTTTTGTTCTTGATATTCTTGCCCTTCTTTGGGTTCGGCGTAGCGGTTGTAATAAAACCCTTGAGTATCTTTCGACCAAGTAACCGTAGAAAATTTAATCCATTTCAAATGGTCACCGAGATCTTCTTTGCTGTCAATATTCCTGACTTTCCACTCTTGCCAATCAGAACCGGATTGGGATAAGCCATAGGCGAGGTATTGCCCATTTTCAGAAATGGAAATTCTGGATAAGGCCGTTGTACCATCGTCTGATAGAGTATTCGGATCGAGTAAAATCTGAGGCTCGACATCCGGCTCTTGGAGACAGTAGAGAACGGATTGATTTTGCAGTCCGGAGTTTTTAAAATAGAATAGGCGATCGCCTTGTTTCGAGGGAATGCCATATTTCTCATAATTCCAGAGTTCTTCAAGACGACTTTTGAGCGATTCCCGGGTAGGGATTTGTTCTAAAAACTCAAACGTGATTTGGTTTTGATCTTCAACCCATGCTTGGGTTTGATCTGACTCTAAGTCCTCTAGCCATCGATAGGGATCGGATACTGGGGTACCGTGGTAATCATCAACTTGATCGACTTGACGGCTTTGGGGATATTCAAACACTTGGGAAACCTCAGACATAGTAACGTACTCCAGCAAGGGAAAAGACTCAAAACATATACAAGGATACAGATTGAAGTTATCTTTGCCCTGATTGTATAACCCATATTACCCTTCCTAGTCCCTTGACCTATTCATAGGCATATAGATATAATGGCACGGAACCATATGAAAATTCATATAAATGCAGGAAAATATAAAAAAATATTCCAAATCTGAGAAAATTTGATAAAATTTAACATAAGAACCGTCTATACCATAGATAACTAACAGCCAAACCCATGTCTCAAGACTTTTTCCTTCCTCCTGATGAAGCCAAAACCTTTGGCGATATTGACTTTATGCGTAGAAAGCAACGGGTCAAGCATACCTATCCCAAAGGTAAACGGGCGAGTGAAGTGGTTGAAGCCTCTTCGATGGAAATGCAAATCCGCCCTGAAGGTCAAATGATGTCTTCAACCCCTGCGAAGTCTGAACCTCAAGTCAGCAGTCAACCTTCAACCCCCACCCCCGCTCGTCGTCCTTCCAATACCAACACAGGTGGCTTAGACTTCCTGAAGATGGCCAAGGGAATGAAAAAGAAATAAGGGGCAACTGCCAATCTCTCTAAAGATTCGCTCATCTGTCTAAACACATTTTGTCAAAAGCTCTTCACTAGATATCCAGTGAAGAGCTTTTTTTAGCTCAAGATTAACGAGTTTTTCCCTTAAAATTGGAAAGACGCAACCTCAAGTTTTCCCGTAATCATGGCAGAGCTGACTATACACTCTACTTCAGTGCAAGTCCCGAATGGCGACTTGCTCATCAATGCATATCTGGCTGAACCGACTACACCGGGGCCCCATCAGGGCGTAGTCGTAGTACAGGAGATTTTTGGGGTAAATGAACATATTCGCGATATAACCGATCGCATGGCCAAACAGGGCTATATTGCTATTGCTCCAGCGATTTATCAGCGTCTGGCTCCCGGTTTTGAAGCGGGTTATACCCCAGAAGACATTACAATCGGCCGGGAATATAAGGTTCAAACCAAGGCGGATGAATTGCTCAGTGATATTCAGGCAACCTTAGATTATCTAAAAACACGACCCAATCTGAAATCAGGAGGCTTTGGGGCGATCGGATTTTGCTTTGGCGGCCATGTCGTTTATCTGACCGCTATCCTGGATGAGATTAAGGCCACTGCGTCCTTCTATGGTGCAGGAATTGCTACTCTCACCCCAGGGGGAGGCGAACCTACCATTACTCGTACCCCAGAGATTAAGGGAACCCTCTACTGCTTTTTTGGCAATGAAGATGCCAGTATTCCAGCTTCAGAAGTCGAGCAAATTGAAGCTGCTCTAAGAGAGGCTCAGGTTTCTCATCAGATTTTCCGGTACGATGGAGCCGATCATGGCTTTTTCTGCGATCGCCGTGCTAGTTATAATGCAGAAGCTGCTACTGATGCCTGGGCTAAAGTGAAAGATTTGTTTCACGCCCAACTTCAGGCTTCTGAATAGCAACTGCCAAGGTGGTGAGGACTGCCTTGAAAGGCTCAAACCTAGCACCCATACTCGATTGCCTTTTGCCTAGCGCAAAGTGCTCTAATTTCTCAGACCCTAGTTATGAACTCTGAATCCAAACCCTCTTCTGAAACTCCCTCTTCTATTGGCTTTTCCCCAGATGACTTTGCCCAAGCTCTGCAAGAGCATGACTATACCTTCCAAAAAGGACAAGTGGTACGCGGTCGTGTGGCTGTCCATTCCCAAGAGGGAGCCTATATTGAAATTGGTGGCAAGTCTACTGCCTTTGTACCCATACAAGAGGCGGCTTTAGAAAATGTAACCGATTTGTCTACCGTTTTACCTCTGAATGAGGAATTAGATTTTCTCATTACTCGCGAACAAAATGAAGAGGGACAAGTAACGCTCTCCCGTCGCCAACTGGCAATCCAGCGCCTTTGGGATACCCTCTTAGAGAAGCAGGAGGAGCAACAAGCGCTACAAGTTCGGGTAACCGGGAGCAATAAAGGGGGCGTGACGGTTGATGTGATGGGACTTAGAGGGTTTATCCCGCGATCGCATCTGAGTCAACGGGAAAACCTCAATGCTCTCAAGGGGGAAACCCTGACCGTAGGATTTCTGGAAGTGAACCCAGATACTCGTAAGTTGGTGCTTTCTGAACGACTCGCAACCCAAGCGGCGACGTTTAGTCAGTTGGAAGTGGGACAATTGGTAGAAGGACGAATTGCTAATATTAAACCCTTTGGTTTATTTGTCGATTTAGGCAATACCACAGGACTGATTCATATTAAGCAAATTAGTCAAAGCTATATTGCTGCCCTCTCCAGTCATTTTTCTATTGGTCAATCTATTAAGGCAATCATTATTAGTATTGATGAAGGGAAAGGACGAATTTCTTTGTCTACCCGCATTTTGGAGAATTATCCCGGAGAGCTATTAGAAAATATGGACGAAGTCATGGAAAGTGCTACGGCTCGTCGAGAACGGGCGGTTAAATCTTTGCCTGATGCTTAGACTCATACGTTGAGTCTCTCTAGTAGGAGGACTGTGCTTTTTCTTTCCACCTCCTACTTTGACAATTGCTCTACATTTGGACTGTTACTGGTTAGTTGATTCAATGAAAACAATTTGGGAACTCGATTTTTACTCCCGCCCTATTCTAGATGAAAATAATAAGAAAGTTTGGGAAATTCTGATTTGTGAAACTCCATTATCGATCGCGACTGACCCCGAAAGCTTATTTCGGTATTCTCGGTTTTGTCCGAGTAGTAACGTTAACTCAGGAGAATTAAAGGCTGCTCTGTTAGAGGCCATGGAGCAAGCTCCCAGTCGGCCGAGTAAGATCCGCTTCTTTCGCCGACAAATGAATAACATGATTGTCAAAGCTTGTAAGGATTTGGCGATTCCTTCAGCGCCCAGTCGTCGCACGTTAACTTTGTATCAGTGGATACAACAGAGAGAAACAGAAGTCTATCCCCAAGAAGCGGGTTATGATGCCAAGGCAGCCTCTTCGCCTTCTGTAAAATATGAATCGGCGATCGCCCAATCACTCCCAGATGCCATCCTAGGTCAAAAATGGGCATTGGTTAGCCTAGAAGCACAAGCGTTTGCCGAGATGCCCGAATGGGAAATTGCTTTTGGAGAGTCTTTTCCCTTAAGTCCATTTGAATTATCAGATACAACTCCCATTCCTGGTATTATCCTCTTTTCCTCCCGCGCCATTCCCATGGCTGGATGGATGTCTGGTCTAGAATTAGCCTTTCTCAAAGTGATGGAAAATCGAGAAGATAGGAGCAAGAAACCTAGGTTATTACTGGAAACTGGAGTGAACGAAAGTTGGATTTTGGCTAACTTGAATACGCCCCAATTATTAAAAGAAGGAGAAAACTTAGAACAAGCTAAAAAGCAGTCTAAAGGAATTCATTTTATCGCTATTCAGTCCAATCCTGAATCAGAATCATTTGCGGGATTTTGGTTGCTACAAGAACAATGAGTTCATCAATATAGCGCTTCGCTCTAGGTAACAGGGAATAGAGCAAAGGAAGGGAGAATTAAGAAATTTTCTATTCCCTATTCCCCATTCCCTATTCCCTATTCCCTACTCATGGCTTTTGTTTTCATACGCCACTCTTTGCGCCAATGGTTAATTAAGATTGTTAACCCAGTAATTAACATCCAGAGCAAACCCAAGCCATTGAGCAAAACATAAAAGGATTCAAAAGATTTACCGAAATATTCCCCTTCATGGATCACCATGAGGATATGCACCTGATCGCGGCTGAGTCCAAACCAATCTTTTGCCAACCGGTAGGAAACCCCTGTAAAGACGGTGATAAACAAGGGAAGTAGGACAATGGGAGCGAGGGTTTTGTGTAGAGTACGAATGGTAAGTTTAGCCATGATTAGCCCTTATAGACTCAAATTGTTATAGCGCTAATTAAAAAAAGCCCGACTATATCGGGCTTTAGTGCGTAAGGAGTGAACGATAATTAGAGGTCGCCACCTCGCAAAAATAGAACAAAGATAACGGCTGGGCCAGCTACCACTACTAATGTTAGCATTAATAGCTGTGCTATGAGTATCCAATCGATCCCTGTGAACAAGTTTGTGATAAAATCCATGTCTCCTCCACTCTCAACCCTAGGAGTTGATGCAATTACTAGATAGAATGCAACTTCTGATTTTACATGGGGATCGACCCCAAGCTTTAAGGAAGTTAACAAAACTCAATAAAGTTTAGCCCAATTCCCCAATTCAGCTTACGGAGTAGCTTTATGGCAACTTGGCGTTGTATTAAACAGTGTGGTGCGTGCTGCCATCTCGATCCAGATGAGCGCCCGGATCTAGACCAATACCTATCCCCTAGTGAGTTAGAACTCTACTATAGTTTGGTAGCCCCTGATGGCTGGTGCATCCACTTCGATCATTTAACCAAAGAATGTACCATTTATCCAGACCGTCCCCAATTCTGTCGGGTACAACCAGATGTCTATGAAAGGATGTTTGGTATTGACTCGCAGGAATTGAATGATTTTGCGATCGACTGCTGTGAGCAGCAAATTGAGGGGGTTTATGGCGATCGCTCCTTGGAGTTGCTCCGATTTCGCCGCGAAGTCGGTTTAGAGACACAAGAGGATTAGGTATTTACGGTTACTCTTGACGAATAGTGTTCGAGTATTCCCTCTCCTCAACTAAACTAGAGCCACAATGTTTACAGAACTTAGCGTCTGGATCGTGAAATAATAAACCACAGTCTTGACATTCCACTCGCACTTTTTGGGACTCTTTAACAAAATGTTTGACTAAATCTCCGACTTGCCAAGGAATTAAGGAAATTCCCGTTAAAATCATCGCTAAGGTGATCCAACGTCCGGCTTCAGAAAGGGGAGTAATATCCCCAAATCCGACAGTTGTCATGGTGACAATGCAGAAGTAAAGAGCATCGAAAAAATGGCGAAAGGATTGGGGATTGATGACATGTTCAATCTGATAAATCAAACCAGAATAGACGAAAATAATGGAAAAGAGGGTAAAGCAGATGCGGGTAACAATCAGGTTATTTTCTGAGTTAATGATGCCGAGAAATGTTTTGGCTCCCAGATAGCGGAGGAGATGCAAGATCCGAAACCAAATCAGGGTTTTGGAGAATCCGATTTCGATGTCGAATACCCCGAAGATAAAGGGGATAAAGATCAATAGATCAATCAGGGAATAAATACTTAAGAAGTACTCTAGTTTCTGTTCGGCACACCAGAAACGCAACAGATATTCTAAAATAAAGATAAGGAGAATCCAGGTATTAGCTAGATCTAAAACTCGATCGAGATCGGGGGGAAGATCGTAGGTTTGGATAACGAAAATGGCAGCAGAGATCAGGACGAGTGTAATAATGGTGAGATTGAAAATTTTCCCGAGTAGAGTTTCAATGCCCAACCATTGATTGAGGGTTTGACGTGGGGAAATGAGCTGAGAAGTCAAAATAATTAATCATGAATAATTAAAGCATTATCAAGTAGGGTGGATAATGGCCCACCCTACCACTCACGGATCAGCCAACGGAGGTTAGGGTGCGATCGCCCACTTCCCGATTGGCATCTACATTAGTTGTTACTGATTTAACAACGGTTTGCATCGTCAAGTTCAGGAATTTCAGTCACTTCACGGTTAACGCGGAAGGGAATCCTTGCCTTTAATCATCATTCCCACAGCACCGAATCCTGCGATTCCCGCTAAACCGGCAATCATAGCAACCGGCTTATTTTTAGCCCCATCTGTGATATGAGTATGGTCATGAACATGATGGGTGGAAGTAGAGCTAGCGATCTGACTAGCGGAAGTCGGTTCAGCCCTATCACTGGTGGGAGCAGCAGAAGTCTGGTTCTCTCCGGCTCCTTGAGTCGGAGACTTACTAAGAAAGCAAGCTTGAGCAGAAACACCGAAGAAGGCAGTACTGGCGATCGCCAAACCCATGACGCTACCGATGAAGTAGGGAAATTTCATGATATTAAAACAGTTCAATAGGTTAATATCCCAATTAGGGTTGAGGCCCTAGGGATTCCGATCAATGATGCCATATTGTCGTGCGGCTGACCGTTATCTGAGTAACACTTGTACGACTACGGGAAAGTGATCGGAGATTAACACCCCTTCCCATGGCGATCTCTCGACTCTGGCAGATAAGAGGGAGCAACGAGCATCATAGTAAATAGTATCGACCGCATCCCAAGCTTTACCGGTGAATTCATGATAAGTATTTTGTTCTTCTAGGGGAACCTCTGCTAAGGCATCTAACCAAGGGCGATCGGAACTCGAACCTTGGGCTAACATTTGTCTGGGTTGACTTTGGGGAGAGGCATTAAAATCTCCCATGAGAACCCGATAGGATTGTTGATCTGGCCATTGATTCAGTTGATTTAAAATTAATTTTGTACCCAAATGTCTGGCTAGGGCACTGTTATAATCTAGGTGCGTATTCAAAACAATAATCTGTTGATTTTCAGCACTAATAAACTTACCCCAAGTAACAAATCGTGATTGATGATTACCCCATTCTGGGCTGATGCTACCGGGAATATCTGGCGTTTCGCTTAACCAAAACTCACCGGATTCCAAACAAGTTAGGCGCTGGGGATGATAGAAAATCCCACAATATTCTCCACCACCATTCCCCTGGCGATCGCACCCGATACTCTGATATTCGGGTAAGCGACGATGTAGATCGAGCATTTGATGTGCTAAACATTCTTGAGTTCCCAGAATATCGGGTTGCTCTTGGGAAATCCACCCAGCAACAGCCTCTCGTCTCACCTGCCAATTAGAATTCCCTGGGTCAGGTTTATCGTAGCGAAGATTAGCGGTAATCAGTTTAAGTTTCATTAGGCAATAGGCAATAGGCAGTAGGCAGTAGAGGCGAACAAATTTCCGCCTCTACTTGAGGTATTCCGGGTTAATTGAATTGGCGATCGCTATACCGAAATGAATAACCGGCATCCTTAATTTTCTGATTGGAAACCCAAACATTATAGGGTCTGGGATCGGGTAAGCTGGCATCCCAAGTAACAGCAGGATAGTGATGTAAGCTCAATAGGCGATCGAGAAAGTTTTGGCGAGTTAAATGGGCATCATCGACTAAATTATAAATACCGTGCAACCGGTGCTGGCAACTGTGGGCGATCGCCCCCACAATATCCTCTAGGTGAATCCAATTGGTGGCTTCTTGTCCTGTTCCAGGACGAGCGGTTCCTGCCATGGTGCGATAAATTTTGATTAATTCCCGGTTCGGCCCGTAAATTCCCCCAAGACGAAAAATACAAACCTTACGATCTAGAGTTTGGGCACTTAGGAGTACCCGCTCCGTTTCGGCTAAGATTTCACCATTATCAGAGACAGGAGCAACTGGGATCGTTTCATCGGCGCTATTCCCTTGGCGATCGCCATACACTTGATAACTACTCGTATAAATGATCTGTTGAACTTGGGGTGCAGTTTCCAGGGCAGAAACTAGACTTTGAGCGGTTCCCAAATAGGTATCCCGATAAGCATCTGGGCCGCGGTTGGTGCGTTTTGCGCCTACACTGAGGAGGATAATCTCTTGATCTTGGATGATTTTCTTCAGTTGTAAGCGATCGCTTCCTTGTAAGACCATAACCTGATTGGCGATCGCCTCTAAATCCCTTACCCGCTCTGGTGTCGTCGTCGTCACCGTTACCTGATGGCCTTGATCGAGCCAATATCGACTACATGCACTTCCGACATAACCACATCCAATAATTGCAATTTTCATCCCTAATTTCTACCTTGGGCCTCTTGAATAAACTTCACAATTTGTTATATACTAAAAAGGTATTGGTAGTAACAAGCAGGGGGTACAATGAGTGACTCAGACCATCAAACACCGCGCTGCTGCTGTTATACCACTGACGGAAACAATTAACGTCCATACCGATCTTTCTCCAGAACATATTCCTGCACTTAGAGCAGGCTTTGCGCTCTATCCTTCTAACCCCCGATGGAATATCTTTAAATTCCGGGCTTGGCGGTTAGGGCGGCAATGGCGATATGCCCTGCAAGCTGGAGAAATGGAAGTTTGTCCAAGCAACCGTCTATTGGTGAGAGCAGCTCATAACCGACAACCAGAAGAAGAACCCTCAGACAGGCGGTTCTCGCCGAAAACATTATTGTTAGCTTAACCCTGTCTCTTGTTAATCTCTATCTGGACAACTGAATCTGGGGCACTTTTATCCGTGCCCCCCCAATGTACGAACGAGAGAATGAAGCGTTGCATCCAATCCTTAAAATAAGGGTTGAAAAGAATTGAAAAAGGCCTCGATATCTAGCGCTTTGATTTGAGTGTCCTGATAACCTACCCCCAAGACATAAATGCGATCGCCCATCACCATCATTCGCAGTTGAATATTCTCTTGCCCATTATTTAAAACTACATCCTGTTGACGATCATTTCCCATCGTCTCTTGAACGGAAAAACCGGTATCTTGGACAATGGCATCCAAGACTTGAGCGAGAATTGCCTCACCTTGATTAGCCATTTCTGTTTGTTGATCGGAAAACGCCACAATAAAGCGAGACTTTTCCTGATTCGTCGTCAATACCTCAAAGGCTAAATTGCCCACCACAGTAAGAATCGACTGTTGTTCGTGGGTAGAAAGACCTGTGGGTATCCAGACTTGGAATTCTCCTGCCCGCGAAATGAGATGTTGCCATTGCAGTTTACCTGTATCAACAGTTAAAAGGGGGCGATCGTCAGGAGAGGCTTGCAGTCGTTGTACCTCTTCTTGCAGTTGTTGATAACCCTCTTGAAAAAATGTGGGACGGTTAGGATTAGCAAATTGGGCTTGAACTGGAGAAAGACCAAGTAACCAAACACTCCCAGCACTGATCCATCCTGCCGCCATTCTCCAGGCGATCGCTTGACTCTGAAACGCTGAGTACATACCATTCTCCAAGATTAGGCTCATTGAATTATAGCGCTGGGCGCTATAGCTATTTTAATCACATCTTAACCACTGACTCCCGGACTGACCGGATAATCTTCTCCATTTCCGATTCAGCCCAATCCAAAAACTGCTAATCTATCAAAGAGGCTAAATGTGCAACAGGATGGGGAGATCATGAGGCAGCTTTGGCAATGGTTCAAGAGTTTACTGGGGCAAATCTTTAATCCTGGAGGGAAGATCTTAACCGGGAGTTCCACAGAATCCGATCTGCATCAGAGTTCATCAGCAGAAGTCCTTCCGCGTCTGAGTGAAGCAGATTATGAGTTTTTATTTCGGCAATTAATGGAGGGAGTGGATCAGGGATGGCCAGCGGAGAGGGTGGGACTCTTTTTTGAAAAATTAGGCGATCGCACCAATTCGGATCAATGGCTAGACTGGTTAAGAGAATATCGCGCTCGACTATTAGGAGGGCGAGCGGCTCAAACTCAGCAAGCCGCTCAGATGATGAAAGTTGGGGAAATGGTGCGATCGCTCCCCAAATGGCAACCGGTAGGAGAAGCTACCTATGAAATAGGACTGCAACTGCGCTTACGCTCCCAAGGAAATTCTCTCTGGGAATATATGACTCCGAGCGTAACGGTTAATTCTCCTTCAACGGTTCCCGATCCTACTCCATCAGAACCTCTATCAGAAACGCCTCCACCTCAAAACCCGGCTTTAGATGTTGTAGCCAGTCCCCCCCCTTCTGAAACGCCTCCAGAAAAGGTGGATACGGTTGATGTGGAAGCGAGTGATTCTAAGAGTAGTCCTTTATTTTACCCAGAAGTTGTTTCTGATTTATGGGCCGATCCCCCAGAAAAGCCTGTACCAGAACCAGTAAGTGAAGTTCCCCCAGAAAAGCCTGTACCAGAACCAGTAAGTGAAGTTCCACCGGAAGCCCCTGTACCAGAACCAGTGAGTGAAGCTCCACCAGAAACACCTGTACCAGAATCAGTAAGTGAAGCTCCACCGGAAGCCCCTGTACCAGAACCAGTGAGTGAAGCTCCACAAGAAGCCCCTGTACCAGAACCGGTGAGTGAAGCTCCACAAGAAGCCCCTGTACCAGAACCGGTGAGTGAAGCTCCACCAGAAACACCTGTACCAGAACCGGTGAGTGAAACTCCACCAGAAACGCCTGTACCAGAACCGGTGAGTGAAGCTCCATCAGAAGCGGCTACTTCCATAGAAGACTATATTCGACAACAACCGGTGATTAACCTCGCCTACACTGCCCATGGAAAACAATGGACAGAAACCGTGAGTCTGAATGAATTGCTGGAAAAACTAACTGAAATGCCCAATTTGATGGGGCAATTTTCGCAGCAAGTGGGTATCAATAGTCAAAATCCTGAAGAAATTGTAGAAGCGATTTATCAGCAACTTTATCAAATTTATCAACAACATCAAGCCAATGGCACAGTTGATGAAGCGACTATTTTGTTTAACCAAGGGATGCAACAAGCAAAAGGGGGACAATATGCCAATGCGATCGCCACTTGGGATCGCGCTCTAAGTCAGGAACCCGGACTTTACAAAGCCTGGTTAAATCGGGGTAACGCTTTAGTGATGTTACGGCAACCCCAAGCGGCGATAGAATCCTATGAAAAAGCCTTAGAGCTGCAACCGGGACTGTATGAAGCCTGGGGGAATAAGGGGGTTGCACTGCTGAACTTAGGCAAATATGGAGAAGCGATCGCGGCTTTTGATGAAGCCCTGAAGCTCAAATCCGATTATCATGAAGCCTGGGATAATCGTGGATTGGCCTTACGGGAACTGGGTCAAATTGAAGAAGCGATCGAATCCTTTGATCGAGCCATTTCTATTAACTCCAACGATCCATCTGCCTTAAAACATCAAGTTGAAACCCTGAAAATGCGCGGATCTCAAGGATAAATCGGATCTCTTGGATCTTGGGTTCAGGCGATCGCCCCATGCCCCTAGGTCGTAAGCAAGGACACTTTCTATTGCGATTCGTGCCTATTGCCTAAAACCATAATCTAACTGTCCTAACCAACTCTTTCTCTGCTATAGGAGATTCTGTAAA
Source organism: Roseofilum sp. Guam (assembly GCF_017746735.1). NCBI lineage: Bacteria > Bacillati > Cyanobacteriota > Cyanophyceae > Desertifilales > Desertifilaceae > Roseofilum > Roseofilum sp. Guam. Next base: position 19,035 of record NZ_JAGHZN010000055.1, read on the forward strand.
TTTTATTAAAGTGTTACTCTAATCCCTTGCCCAAATTCCGAACTATCCGTTATACCAAAAGAGACAAAATTTACTGAACATGCAGGTAGTTCATGGATTGGCTCTCAGATACGGTAACGCTTTCACGCATTCAATTTGCCTTAACTGCAATTTTTCATATGCTCTGGCCCGTTCTGACGACAGGCATGGGTATTTTCCTGGTTATCCTGGAAGGTCTATGGCTGAAAACTGGCAATCCAGACTATTATCGTCATTGCCGATTTTGGGCTAAGATTTACGTCCTCAACTTTGGGATTGGAGTTGCTTCTGGACTGCCCATGGCCTTTCAGTTTGGCATGAACTGGGCCCCGTTTTCCGAAGCGGTGGGCGACTTTTTTGGCACAGTACTCGGTTTTGAAGGAACGATGGCCTTTATGCTCGAAGCCAGTTTCCTCGGTATCATGCTGTTTGGTTGGAACAGAGTTCCCCCGGTTATTCACTATATCTCTACGATTTTAGTAGCCTTTGGAGCCAACTTATCTACGTTCTGGATTTTATCGGCTAATTCTTGGTTACAAACTCCCGCAGGTGGGGAATTTATCGATGGCAAGTTTGTGGTTCACGACTTTTTTGCCGCTATTGCTAACCCGTTTATGGTTAACAGTTTCCTACATATGTTTTTCGCTACGTTGGAAACGTCGCTATTTGTGATTGGTGGCATTAGTGCGTGGTATTTGATTAATGGTCGCAATGTTGCCTTTTTTAGCAAATCCCTGAAAATCATTTTAGCAGTGGCGATCGCCGTTGCTCCCTTACAAATCTTTATCGGTCACCTGAGTGCCGAACAAGTCTATCACCATCAGCCCACCAAACTCGCTGCCATGGAAGCTCAATGGGAAACGATTCCCGCAGGAGAAACCGCCGGATGGAGTATGGTAGCGCTTCCTAATGCAGAAACACAAGCGAATGATTGGGAAGTTAAGTTTCCCTATGCTCTGAGCTATCTATTGGAGCTAAAACCCCAACTCACAGAACCAGTTTACGGACTCAAAGAATGGCCCTATGAAGACCGTCCCCATATGGTGGGATTAGTGTATTATTCTTTCCGCATTATGATTGCGATCGGGTTATTCTTAGCCGCTTTAGCCGCAATAACTGTCCTGCAATGGCTTAGAGGTCAACTTGCAGAAGCGAAAATTACCGCCCAAAAATGGCTGTTGCGAGGCTGGATTTTTGCTGCTCCCTTGGGCTATCTTGCTGTAGAAACGGGCTGGATCGTGCGCTGTGTAGGACGACAACCCTGGACCGTTTACGGCGAAATTCGTACGGTAGACGCAGCATCTAATCTGCCTCCCGGAGAAATCCTCACCTCTCTGGTGGGAATTACCAGTATTTACATCTTTTTCCTGGGATCTGCTCTGTATTTTGGCTCTCGTATTATTCGCAAAGGCCCCAATTTAGAGATTCCTTTACCCAGCAATACTTCAATTAAGGACGACCAGTTAACGGTCACCAGTTAGCACTCTTTTTCCTATTCCCCATTCCCTATTGATTATGGAATCTCTAGAATATTTTCTTCCTCAACTGTGGTTTTTCATTCTGGGACTTTTTCTGTTCCTCTATGTTCTGTTAGATGGCTTCGATCTGGGGGTCGGGATTCTTTCGATTACCTCATCTTCTGAAGAAAGGCGATCGCTCCTGATGACCAGTTTAGGTAATGTGTGGGATGCGAACGAAACCTGGTTAGTTCTCATGGGAGGTTCCCTATTTGGAGCCTTTCCCCTCGCCTATGGAACGGTCTTAAACGCCCTCTATCTCCCGGCTGTGATCATGGTGGTTGGCTTGCTATTCCGGGCCGTTTCCTTTGAATTTCGGGAAAATTCAGAACGCAAGTTTTTCTGGAATTATGCCTTTGGTATCGGTAGTTTCCTGGCTGCCCTCGGCCAAGGATTTGCCCTAGGAACGGTGTTTGAAGGCATTAATGTGGATGCAGCCGGACATTTTATTGGCGGCCCTTTTGACTGGTTAACTTGGCGATCGGTCTTAGTTGCCTTAACCCTAATTCAAGGCTATGTTTTGATTGGCTCCACCTATCTGATCATGAAAACCACAGGAGAGCTACAACAAACCCATTTCAAAACCGCTAAAATTGCCACGTTGACCACATTCTTAGGTGCGGTGTTCATTACGATTAGCACCCCTATCTTCTATGATTCTGTACGCTCTCGGCTCTTTGAACCGCCTCAAGTTTACCTCTTTTCCCTCATCCCGGTAGCTTGTATTTTGTTGGTCTTCTTGCTTTACCGTAGTCTCCAACAAGAAAGGGAGTTCACTCCATTGTTATGGACAGTCTTGCTATTCTTTTCCTCTTTTCTGGGCTTAGGATTCTTGATTTTCCCTTACATTATTCCTCCGAGCATTACCATTTACCAAGCTGCCTCGGACACTAGCTCATTGGTGTTTATGATCATCTTTGTGGGCTTCCTAATTCCAATTCTCTTAGCCTACACGCTTTATAACTACGTGGTCTTTCGAGGGAAAATTACCACAGAATCCTACGGGGAGTAGGAAGATGGGGAAGATGGGGAGACACGGAAATAGCTTGCTCCCTATTGCCTATTTCCTATTTCCTGTTCCCCATTCCCCGTTCCCCATTCCCCATTCAGTCATCGTCCAAGATATACTCAACATAAGACGATCTACTTGTTTTGTCAGATTCTAGGGCAAGCGATATGAAATCCTATGCAACCTCCTCTGCGAGAGCAGAAATGAATGAACTGCGCCGCTTAAAAGGCTTATTACCGCCAGAACTGCAAAGTTGGGTGATCGTAGAGGTGGCAACAGAAATGAACCCTCCCCTAGTGCGATCCGAAGAAATTGGCAATGATGAAGTTGAAATTCAAATTGATTTAGCTAAATGGGATCAACTGGCGATCGACCAACGAAATTTGCTCTTTTGGCATGAAGTGGGGCGGATTCAGAATGATACGATTCCTAAAGATGGTTGGGAAATGGCCGCTCTAGCCATTGGTTTAGGGGGAGCTGTGGGAGAGCTGTGGGTACAAGATGGCTTGTTGCTCCTCTTGGCACTGGCGTTATGTGGCGTTTCCGGTTATCGTCTCTATCAGAAAAATAACCCAGAGAAGACCCTACAGGAATCGATTCAAGCGGATGAAAAGGCGATCGCCTTGGCAACTCGCTTTGGCTATACCCTACCCAATGCCTACAAGAGTCTGGGCAGTGCCTTGAAGATCTTAATTGAACAAAACCCGAAAAAACGCCAGCGCAGCCGCTATGAAGCCCGTTTGCAAGCTCTGAAGCGCAGTGCATCGAAGGCAAAAGCCAGAGCCAAGGGGAAAACTGATGCTCCCTTTTCCGCTGAACCAGAGGCTGATTATCGTTCGGAAAATATCTTTGGTTGAGTCTCAGGCATAAGGAATGAGTAAGGATTAAGGAGGAATGGCTACTCTCTGTTTCTCCATGTCTCCCCATTACCCTTTTTCACCTCTAGCAATGATATATTAACGGTCTTTGCGGCGAGATCGCCGTTGGGGCGATCTCGCTACCAAACGTTTGGATTTGATGCTCTAAGTTGCGATCTCTCTCTGCTTGGTCGATTTCTACTATGCCTCATAATTCATCGGTTAAAGAACAGTCCGTTTGATTGCCCTGAATCCAGATTTTTCCAGAGCGAATTTCTAAGTGAATCAGACAATTAACTTTAACTCATACCTTTGAACCGCTAATTTGGGTAAATCCCGCCAGAAAAATGACTCATGAGCTACAGAAGGAATAGCTAAATACAGCGATCGCCATTTCTAGAGTGGGCATAACTTAGAACCTACTGGGGATAAACCATTTTTTCGGCAACGACAATGCGATCGAATTCTTCAGCAGAAATATAGCCTAATTCTAAACAGGCTTGCTTTAAGGTTAAGTCTTTTTCTAGGGCATAATGGGCAACCTTAGCTGCCTTATCATAACCGATCGCCGGACTCAGTGCGGTTACCAACATTAAAGACTCGTTTAAATACGTATTGATTTGTTTCTGGTTCGCTTGCAGTCCATCCAATAGGAAATCGGTAAAATTATTGCAGGTATCACCCAATAAGATCATCGATTCCAATAGATTAAAGATCATCATCGGCTTGAAAACATTTAGTTCAAAATGCCCTTGGGAGCCAGCAATACTAATAGCGGTATCATAACCAATGACCTGAGCTGCGACCATGGTCATCGCCTCGCACTGCGTGGGATTCACCTTTCCTGGCATAATCGAAGATCCCGGCTCATTTTCGGGTAGAATTAACTCTCCTAAACCACAGCGCGGACCGCTGCCTAAAAAGCGAATATCATTGGCAATTTTCATCAATGAACAAGCTAAGGTTTTTAACGCCCCACTGGTCATAACAATGGCATCGTGAGCCGCAATTGCGGCGAATTTATTCGGTGCAGAAATGAAGGGATATCCGGTTAAATGGTGAATTTTTCGTGCCACCATTTGAGCAAAGCCTTTCGGTGCGTTTAACCCCGTGCCGACGGCGGTTCCTCCCAGTGCTAATTCATACAAATCTGGTAGGGTTTGTTCGATGCGCTTCAAGTCTGCGGTCAATTGGACACCATAACCCGAGAACTCTTGACCGAGGGTGAGGGGAACGGCATCTTGGAGATGGGTGCGGCCAATTTTGACAATATCGGCAAACGCTTCTGATTTCTGTTGCAGAGCATCCCGCATTTTGGTCACTTTGGGAATCAGATGCTGATGGAGCGCCAAAACTGCGGCAATATGCATGGCAGTGGGAAAAGTATCATTAGAGGACTGGGACATATTGACATGATCGTTGGGATGGATAGGGGTTTTGCTGCCCAATTTTCCGCCTGCAAAGGCGATCGCCCGATTGGCAATCACCTCATTGACGTTCATGTTGCACTGCGTGCCACTTCCGGTCATCCACACGCGCAGGGGAAAATGATCGTTAAGCTTACCGGCAATAATTTCATCGGCTGCTTGGGTGATTAATTTTGCTTTCTCTTCCGGGAGTTTATCGAGTTCCTGATTGGTGATGGCGGCCGCTTTTTTCAAGATGGCAAATGCCACAATCACCTCTTGAGGGATAAAATTATGACCAATCGAGAAATATTTGAGCGATCGCTGAGTCTGCGCTCCCCAGTAGCGATCGTTCTGTACCTCAATTTCCCCCATACTATCGGTTTCAATCCGGGTCTTGGCAGCTTCTTGCGTCATATCCTGGTTTCTCCATCTCCCAATATCTTAGATTGTAGAGTGGGTTGGGAAGGGAGGGAAGAGGGGGAGGATGGGGAAGATAGAATAGAGAGAGTTAATGGGGGAGTTATGGAACGAGAGAAAACATTGATTAAGACTCATGAAGATTTAGGGGTTTATCAGTTAGAATTTGATGCAGCAATGCAAATTTTTGTCTATTCTAAAACATTTCCTGTTGAAGAACGATATTCATTAACTGACCCAATTCGTCCCTCTTCTCGTTCAGTCTGTGCTAACTTGGTAGAAGCTTGGAGAAAAAGAAGATATCAAGCCGCTTTTGTTGCTCAACTCAATGACTGTGAAGCAGAAGCGGCTGAAACTCAAGTCTGGTTAAAGTTTTGGGTTCAATGTCAATATCTGAATGTAGAACAAGGACAAGAACTCTAGAAAATGTATAATCCAATCTTGAGTAGATTAATGAACATGATGAACCATCCCCATGATCGGTGACTTAATTCGCTTTTTACTCGATGAAATTCTGACCATAACTTATAAACAAAACTATTAAATCATGCTGGCATTGAAATTTAATACCCTATTTCCTCAACCTCCCTTATCTCACCCGGATTCAGAAGACCGCTATTTGACTAATAGCGCTACTTGGGAATACTATGAAACCTTACTCAATATTATTGGAGATAATGGCGGTTATCGCGTCACATATTTAGATGGAGTTTTAGAAATCATGTCCACTTCTCGCCGCCATGAAACAGACAAAACTCGGATTGGCAATTTACTAGAACTTTATTTCCTAGAAGCTGATATTGAATATTTTACCTTTGGCTCCACCACCCTGAAACAGGAGGAGCAACGAGCGGGATTAGAAGCAGATGAAGGGTACTGTTTTGGCACAGATAAGGATGTTCCCGATTTAGCCATTGAAGTGGTGGTTACCAGTGGTGGAATTCCTAAATTAGAGGTGTATCGACGGTTGCAAGTGCCTGAAGTCTGGTTTTGGCAAAATGGCGAGTTTTCAGTCTATCATTTTCGCTCCAATCTCCCGGCAGAATTGGAATATAATTATGGTTATGAGCGAATTGAAAATAGTGAGTTACTACCAGACATTAATCTCATCTTTTTAGCAGAATGTGTGAATAATCCCCAGCCTTTAGCCGCAGCTAAGATGTGGAGAAATTATTGGAGATAAGGATATTGTTACAATTTTTTTCCGGGTAAAGGATTGAAGAGTTCGTTGGCGATCGCTGTTCCGATGAGGATTAATGCACAACCTAACACCATGGATGGCGTAATAGCTTCTTTGAGGATTAGAGTCCCCCAAATCATGGCAAACACTGGAATTAAATAGGTTACCGTCAAAGCCTTGGTTGCCCCGACATTCTGAATCAGTCGAAAATAGAGAATAGAAGCGATCGCTGTTGAAAAGAGGGCTAATGCCAGCACAGAGAGCCAAATCTCCAATGCTGGAACCTGTTTGGGGACAGTAAAGGGTAAGGCGGGTAACAGAAACATCGCCGCGCTCAGTTGGCTCATGATCGCAATGACTAAGGGAGGAACATCGGATAATTGTCGTTTAGCATAAGGAGCTGCGATCGCATACATCACCGGAGCTAACAAACCGATACCTACAGCTAAAACAAACGAAGGCGTAGTTTCAAACGCTTTCCATCCTACCAAAATACTGACTCCAATCCATCCAAAAAAGAACCCTATGATGCGATTTAGACTGAGCTTTTCCTGAAACCAGACAACAGCAATAAAGATGCCAAATAATGGAGAAGTTGCATTCAAGATTGAGGTAAATCCGGCAGGCAGAAAGACAGAGGCAAACGCCAGACATACATAAGGCAAAGCGGAATTCAGACAACCCACGACTGATAAAGGAATGATTTTACGGCGCACCTCAGACCAAAGATTAAGGCGAATTAACAGAGGGAGTAAGGCTAAACCGGCTAATAAAACACGCAACTCAATTAACCAAACGGGGCCAAAAACAGGCGCTCCGATTCGCATAAACAGAAAAGATCCTCCCCATAATGCGGCTAAAAGGAATAATTGAATTACATCTACAACTCTCATTCTACTCTCCTCATCTGTTCTGGAAGTTTCTGATTCATGTAGCTGGCTTCCCAACCCATCATGGCACTCTTGCGCTCTAATCCCCAGCGATAACCCCCCAATTCTCCTGATCCTCGAATGACACGATGACAGGGAATTAAATAGGAAATGGGATTTTTACCGATCGCATTGGCTACCGCTCTAACTGCTGTTGGACGACCGATTTTATTAGCAATGATTTGATAACTGGTTATCTGGGCAAAGGGAATATTCAATAGCGCTCGCCACACTTGAATTTGAAAATTAGTCCCTTTAACTAAGAGAGCTAAGGGCTGTTGGGCATGGTTCAAAGGTTCTGAGTGAAAAATTTGTTGAAATAGGGGTTCAGTCGCATCTTTATCTCGAATGATTTCAGAATTTGGCCAGGACTTTCGTAAGATCTGTTCTGCTTGTTTTCGTTCGGTTTCTGCTAAAAAATATAGATTACAAATGCCACGAGAAGTTGTGGCGATTAGAGATAAACCAAACTGAGTGGGATAAAAATCGTATGCAATGTGCAAGCCTGCTCCACCGGCTTTGAATTCTCCAGGAGACATGGCTTCTAAGGTTACAAATAAGTCGTGCAATCGTCCGGGGCTGGATAAACCCACATCTGAGGTTAAATCGAGTAAGTTTTTAGACTTCTGAATTTGTGATTTTGCATATTCAACGGTTAGATACTGCAAAAACCGTTTTGGGCTAATGCCTGCCCATTGAGTAAATAGTCGTTGAAAGTGATATTTACTGAGTCCAATGTGTTGAGCGACACGGGATAAATCCGGTTGATTTAAGTGGTGTTGACGCATAAAGGCGATCGCCTCAGCAATACGAGTATAATCTTCATTCTCCATAGAGACTGACTCTTTTGAATGCCTATCTGTTACTGTACCGAGGGTTAACTGTAATAACCACCCGTTTCTTGCGGAAATCTTCACAGGGTTAGACTTGCCCAAAATTGATTGAGTAGAATCAGCTATAATTTCGTTAGGGATAAGAGGGGATGATTATGACTGAGCGCCTGGATAGAATAGAGGATTCAGAAACAGAAAAAACGGAAATTGCCCAATTGCGATCGCGTGCTGAGGATTTGCTAGAAATCGCAAACATTCATCATGAAGTCAGTCAACGCCAATTTGAAGCTCTTATGAAGGAAATTAAAGCCCTTCGCATAGAAAATAAGTGTATATTAGAGTACTTCTTGGGCACATCAGAAGATTGAGCGGGAGTCTAATGAGTTGCTGGAGAGTGATCGCCCGTTTCTACAGTTCCGCAGATTTGGGTATAATAAAGTATAAACTTAGTTCTCTTCAATGGTATGAAAGGCGATCACAATCTTCTCCAACTCCTCCACATCCCCCTACAAACGAAAGAGTTACTTCCAGAGTCCTCCGGGATCTATTACGTTTTAGATGAAACCCAGAAGGTATGGTACATCGGCCAAGCCAAAAACATTTGTAAACGCTGGAAAGGTAAAACCCATCATCGCATCGATCAACTTGAAGCGCAGAAAAAAACACAGTTTACCATTTACTATGAGTTGGTAAGTAAAGATCAACTTGATGAAGTAGAAAAGCAGCGCATTGAAAAATACCATCCTCACCTAAATGAGAGTCCAGTCAAAGCGAAAAAGGTATTACCCACTGAAACCCTCTTACGAGAAACCCTAGTTGCGATTTCCGATTTTGTCTTCATCCTCGGTATTGAACCTCCCCGCAAAGACATTGCCGATTCAGATCGTAATTATTGGTGGTTTCACAAGAAATTGTTATCCTTGGATATCATTCACATTTCTATAGATATAACTGCCTTCAAAGAAAAATATAATTTCAGTCTTGGGGATGGAAAAGAAAACCCCTTGATCAAAGCATCATTGAATTCTCGTAAAACCTATAGTTCCAATTGGGAATCAGTCCGTTATATCGATGTCTATCGTTTATATGTCAATGGCTACGCAATAGAACTGCATGTGTATGATTATTTCTACTATCAAGAAAAAATACAAGAAATTCGCAAATATCATGATGTTAAGTTAGCGGGAAGATCGATCAAAGCGGTAACCCCTGAATCCTTAAGTAAAATGCAGTCAGAAACTGATAGACAATACTTTCATAGTCGCTTATTTCAGAGAATGAGACCTTATGATACAGATTTGATAAGAATTTTCTTTAATGACCCCATTGATGAAGATAAAATCAAAAACAAAATAACCACCATACGTGAAGATTATAAAACAGGTAAGCGAGGCTATGGCAGCCGCTCCAAAAAGTCAGGTACTACAACGGTAAAAGATCTGTTGCACAAACGACATATCGACCCACAAAAATATAGTAAGGAGGGTGCATTTCGCTTTCTTCGTGGCACTGATAAAATTGGCTTGTTTGTCAAAAGCTTTTCCACTGATTTAAAGAGACCTTACAAGCATGAAAAATATCGATTTCATAATGATCCGGAAGATACATGGCGTGAACGTGACCTCTACAATAGTGCATCTGGATATATCAATTCTCAAAAAACAGAGGCTAATTCATGGCAGTTTGAAACGCTGTATCTTCTAGCCAGCGTTGACCGTCAATCATGGCTATTAGTCGAAGAATATCTACAGGATTTTGCCTCGGTTAATCGCTTGGATAATGGAGTCGGATATATCACTAAATTTTATGTCTCTCCCCGTAAATGGTTAGTGCCTGCAAAAGTCAATATCAAAATCCTAGAAGTCGGTTCTGGTTTTGGCATCCCCTTTGGGCCAACCGATGACTTTCCCACCTTTGAAACAGCGAAAGAAGAAATTAAGCGCCGTCTGGAAGCCTCCGACTTACCGGAAATGAAGTTAACCTTTCAACGAGAAAAGGTAACTTAGGAAATCTTATCCGCAATATTCAGTTCAATAATCCTCGAATATGATTAAAATTAATCGTATCTATATTTTGTGAATATAAATAACTCGCTAATTCTAAATCATTGGTCAAAACTAGATATCGACCTTGGCAAATTTCTAGTATTCCACAATCTGTTAAACCAAATTTAGAAAATTTATCATTCTGCATGAGTTGAGAACTTTCTCGATATTCCTCCTGAACTTTTGCAGGGTTTTGCGTGATTTGACCTAAAATTTTTAAAGCAGTTGAACGCTCTGGTTCTCCCAAATTATTTATTAGGTTACTTACTTCTGTTAGAATATGAGGAGTTGTAATAACTTTGCTAAAGTTATCTAAAACTTGTAATAATAAATCATAGTCATGAGCAGTAAAACCTTTTGTTCGATTAAACTTCTCAAGCCGTTTGAGATTGACTGTACCTACGACCCAGAAAATCAAGATGTTAGTATCAATCAAAAGTCCTTTATTGCGATACTTTTGATAAAATCTTTGAAGTTCGTCGATCATAATTCTCGAATTTTCATCGATTCAACTTCATTTGTTTTTGAGTTAATCGTAAATATCTTATAGACTCGTTCATATTGCCAGTTATCGGTAACGGGCAATAGGGGATTCTGCTTTATCTTAGTAGAACAGGTATATCCCAAAGTAATCAGCCATTTATCTTCAGAAAACTCAACTTCTTCGAGTCGCAAGTCTTCAATACCTTCCCCTAACTGAGGCAAAAGTTGTTCAAAGTAAGCTTTCGCTAGGCGTACTGCTTGTTCAACCTGTTGTGCCATAATGATTAATCTCTAGATTGCCTTCAATATTATACTATATATTCTACTTCTTAGAGTCGGTTGTAGTGAACTATTTCATCTAATTTGATGCATTATATTTTGTTCGTAGTGAGGGATTTATCCCTCTCCAGCTAGGCTTTTAAGCACTCTTCGTGCTTACACCAAACAAAGCACTATTTTAGGT